>NZ_FMXF01000046.1:0-40408 GCF_900103435.1 Sinorhizobium sp. NFACC03 | reverse complement strand
CCCGAAGCCGTGTCCACATCTGCATCGAGACGTCGCTTGCGGTTTCGCTGAAGGAAAGATCCTGTGGTCCGGCCAGAAAGGCCTTGAGGATGCGCGCTCCGGCCAGGGGATCGTTCTCGCGTTCCTCGACCATCAGCGAGCCGCAGATGGCCGCGCGCAGCCGGCGGCCATTCAGCACCATTGGCAGGACGTTGACGCCGACAAATCCGGAAATGACGCCCTTGTCGTTCACGTGTACGAGGGGGCGTATCTGCGGATCGCAGCCGGGCGCATCGAGGTAAAGCTGCTGCATGTAATCGGCAAGTGCCGGCGGCGGTGTGCCCTGGTCGTTGCGGAACACCCGCTGGAACATGCCTGCGATCGCTGGGATGTCCGCGCGTTCGAGCGAACGGATTTCGCTCATTTGGGTAAGCTTCCGGCCCGGTCGTCGACTTTCCTGACGATCGCGACGCGCGGCTTGCCGTCGCGGTCGGTTGCGAACGTCACCGGCTCATAGGTCTTGATGCGCGACAGAAGGGCGGCCGCCTGTCGATCCTGGCCCTCGCCAAACTCGAACAGCAGCCAGCCACCCGGCTTCAGAAAGGCAACGGCGTCGCGGATCAGCCGCTGGTGAATGGATATGCCATAGGGGCCGCCATCAAAGGCTTCACGCGGCTCGCTTTCAAGCAGGTGCGCCCGGTCTCCCTCCAGACGTCCGGTCGAGATGTAAGGCGGATTGCAGACGATCATATCGACCGCGCCTTCGAGATTATCGCCTTCGAAGGCGGCGAAGAGATCACCTTGCCGGATGGAGACACGTGCGCCGGTCTCGAGCCGGTTGACGTTGCGGCGCGCCAGCGCAACGGTGCTGTCCGTGAGGTCGGCGCCCCAGACGCGGGCAGACGGGACATCGTTGGCGATACCGAGTGCGAGATTTCCAGAGCCGCAGCACATGTCGATGACGGTCGGTGCCGAAGGGCCATCCGCGAGGATCGACACGGCTTTTCTTCCGAGGAGTTCCGTTTCCTCGCGCGGGACGAGAACGTCGGGTGCCAGTTCAAGCTCCACGCCCATGAAGCGATGCAGACGGATATGATTGTCGTTGTGCGGCACGGCCACCCCCTCGTGTCCTCGGTCGAATTGTTCCTGGATAAATCTGTAGACGCGCAGTGCTGCAGACTATTGTAATCGGGTAAATGAAGCTCAAATGCAATTGCGGCGCATGTGTTAACCGCGCAATCATCTCTACCTGCTACCTTGCGCAGCGATCAAAGGCGATTGCTCGCTGTCATTGAGTGCACTTTGCGCAATGAACGGTGCGGGTTGGTGTCAAGGGCAGATCGGAATGGCTTCGGAAGGTGTGAAGGAACGCGCGCACAGACCGTTCCTCTCGATGATCATGTCCTATGCTGCATCCGGCGGCAGCCTCGTCATCGGGGCCGCCGCCCAGCTTCTGACGTTTGCTATCCTGGCGCGCTGGCTCGGTGTGCATGAATTCAGTGTTTTCGTCGCAATTACCGCTGTCGCCAACATCGCCGTGCACCTGTGCGGTCTTGGCGCGATGGAGTGCCTGGTGCGCCGCGTGGCGCGCGATCGCAGCATGTACGCGCGCATGCTCGGGCACAATATTCTGCTGACCGCCGTGACAGGCGTGATCCTGGTTCTGCTCGGCGCTGCCGTCCTGCCATTCTTCTTCACGTTGTCACCGAATCCCGCGACCAATGTCGCGGTGATCACGCTGATGCTCATCACCAACATCGTCTTCGTTCGCATCATCGTGCTGGCGGAGCAGATCTTCCTCGCGCATTCGAATTTTGCCTCGGCAAACAAGGTGGTCGTCGGCTTTGCCGTGGCGCGCACCATTGCCGCCGCGCTCGCCTGTATCGCGTTCGGAGTAGCGACGGTCGCCTCCTGGGCGGTGTGGCAGTTCATCTGTCATGTGCTCGTGGCTGTCGGGTGCTGGCGCGCCGTCAAGGGGCTGGGGCGTCCGACCTACGGCATGGTCCGTGAAGAGCTGCCGCTGGGCCTCTATTTCAGCATCCCGTTCATCCTGCGTGCCGTCAGGCAGAATGCCGACCTACTGGTTTTGAGCCTGGTGGCGACTGCCGAGGTCATGTCGAGCTACAGCGTCGCGCGGCGTATGCTGGAGAGCAGCTATCTGTCGGTCGAAGCGCTGAACCGGTTGATCTATCCCGGCTCCGCGAAGGCGACTGCAACCGGGCTGCATCATGCGTTCGAACGTGTGCGCAAGGTGCTAATTGCCGCCACCTCGATCAGCATCGCTGCCGCTATTGCGGTCTTTGTACTCGCTCCAGTCCTGCCTTATCTTTTCGGCAAGGATTACGTGTCGCTCGTTTCCTTCGCCCGCATCCTCTGCTGGGTCGTGGTGCCGCTTGCCATGTGGACGGTTGCAATGGAGGCACTCGGCGCATCGGGTCACCATCCGGCGCGCGCCTCGGTCATGGGCCTCGGCAGCGTGCTCGGCGCCGCGCTGACTGCCTGGGCCACCTGGTATGCGCCGCCGACCGGAACCTTCGTCTCCTTCTATGTCATCGAAATTGCGATGGTCATCGTGTCCTGGACCGTCTTTTTGCGCTTCGTGCGGAATGATCGGGAGCAGGCCGCTGGCGGTGCGTCTCTGGCAACGAGGATGGCCCATGAAACTTGAGGCCGAAAACATCCAGGCCGCAAGGCCGCTCGGGCGGGAAATGCCGCGCCTGGGCAACGTAAGGGCCATGGAGCCGCGGGATATTCCCATCGTCAGCAGCATGTTCACCCGGATCTTTCGCAAGCGCCAACAGGCGGCGAGCGAAGAGCTTCAGCGGTATCTTGAGACCACCTTCTTCGGCAGCCCGCTCTATACCCCGGAAACCGGTAGCATCGTCTATGACGACGGGACCGGCGGCATCGGCAGCGCCATACTGGCGCTCCCGATGGAGTTCACGGTCAATGGCCGACATACGGTGGCGAAACTGCTTTGCGCCTTCATGTCCGAAGGCAAGGCCGGCGCAGTCGGCGCGGCCTGCCTTGCCCGCGCCATGCGCGCCGCAAAACAGGACATGTGCTTTTCGGACAATTCGTCGCCGGTCAGTGCGGACCACTGGGTGGCAGGCGGGGGCGTCGTGCTTCCGATACAGAGCCTCGATTGGCGCCGTTCCTTCCGGCCGCTCAAAGCCTGGGCTCTGACGATTGGCCGACAGGCACCGCTCCTCCGGTCGCGCGTCGTCCTGGGGCCGCTTGCGGTTGCCGATCGAATCTTGCGCCGCCGTCGCCCCCGGACGAAGCCGGATGCGCGAGCCGGTTGCGCGACGCGCGCCATTGATCCCGCGGCCTTTGTCGAATGCGCCGAGCCGATGCTCCAGCGTTTTGCCGTCAGGCCCGTCTGGTCCCGCAGTGAATTCGACTGGCTGACGGCCGTCGCCAGTTTGAACAGCACTCTGGGGGAACTCCTGAGCCGTGAGGTCGTGGATGAGGGCGGGCGTGTGATCGGCGCCTATCTCTATTTCGGCAAGGCCGGTGAGACGGCGACGGTGCTCAACATCGTCTGCGAGGCAGGCCGTGAGTTCGACGTCGCCGCGCAAATGTTCCATTCGCTTGATGCGGAGGGCTACGCGCTTGCCACCGGCAGCGCGCAGCCTTTCCTGATGAACGCGATCTCTCGCCAGAGATGGCTCTCCTTCCATCATCGCGGCTACTTCTGCATGGTGACCCGGCACGCGGATCTCAAGGATGCCGCGCAGCGCAACGATATCTATGTCGGCGGACTGGCGTCGGAGAGCTGGAGCCGGTTGCTGACCGACTTCTGAACCCGCGCGTTAAGCGGCAAGCCCTGCCGTTTAACGGAATATTCACCCTACAACCTTAATTCTGCGTTAGAAGGCGGCTCGCGGGGTCACGATCTTCGCGTCTTGATGGGCGTGCGTGAGGGATGCTTATGTACAGGCCGGATGAGGCCGAAAAACGGAGGCCCAGCCAGCCGGCGCACGATCAGCGTGCACCGGCCGCGAGAGGCTCGTTGCTCGATCTGCTGTCGTCTGACTTGCCCGAAGCGGAGCAGGTGGCCGAGGAGCCCGCGAATGCGCGCTTGCAACTCGACGAGCCCTTGGAAACGTCGCGGCTGCAGCCCAGGGCCGCTGTGGCTACTCCACCGGTGCGTCGCGAAAGTTACTTCCCCGGGTTGAATGAACTCGGCAACGTCGGCGTCGATGATATCATCGGCTGGCTGCGCGACGGGCTCTTCTGGATTGTCGTTGCAGTGATGCTCTGTGTGGCCGCCGCGCTCGCCTATGCGGTGACGGCGACGCCGCGCTACAATGTCTACACCGACATCGTTGTCGACCCCTCCAATCTCAATGTCGTCAGCGACGACGTTTTCACCTCCAACCCGCAGCGCGACGCGCAACTGCTGGAGGTCGAAAGCAAGCTTCGCATTCTTACATCGCGCAACGTGCTGTCGCGCGTGATCGACCAGTTGCGCCTTGCCGAGGATCCGGAGTTCGTGAAGCCCTCGGCCTTCGGTTCGCTGAAGAACCTCTT
Source organism: Sinorhizobium sp. NFACC03 (assembly GCF_900103435.1). Classification (NCBI taxonomy): domain Bacteria; kingdom Pseudomonadati; phylum Pseudomonadota; class Alphaproteobacteria; order Hyphomicrobiales; family Rhizobiaceae; genus Sinorhizobium; species Sinorhizobium sp. NFACC03. Next base: position 35,893 of record NZ_FMXF01000046.1, on the reverse strand, counting down.
TTCGACGAAGGCGGAGCAGCAGGCAGGAAATGAACTTGCCGCGATGCGGGCGCTATCGGAGCGCGTCGAAGCCCGGCGCGAGGAGCGCTCCTTCGTCGTGGTCATGAAGGTCTGGAGCGAGGAGGCGGCAAAGGCGGTGACACTGTCCAACACGATCGTCGCGGCCTTTGAGCAGGAACTGTTTCAATCTGCCGCCGAGAGCGCCGGCCGTGTTGCCCAGAACCTCAATGCACGGCTCGACGAATTGCGCCACAATGTCACCGAGGCTGAACGCGCCGTCGAGGATTTCCGCCGCAAGAATGGTCTGCAGTCCACCAATGACGGCCAGCTCGTCAGCAATCAACTTTCGAACGAATTGAACACGCAGGTTCTCGACGCCCAACAGCGCTTCATCCAGGCGGATACGCGCTACCGGCAGATGAACGATGCCATCGCTCAGGGCCGAACCGCGAGCGCCTCGGAGTTCGAATCCGTCAACATGACGAACCTGCGCGAGCAATACAACGTGCTGCAACAGCAGATCGCCTCGATGCAGCGCACCTATGGTGAGCGTCATCCGCGTCTCGTCAATGCCCGCTCCGAGCGCACGACGCTGGAAGGGGCGATGACCGACGAAGCGCGCCGCATTCTCGATCGTGCTAAGGCGGACATGGATCGCGAGCAGCAGGCGTTTGCTGCTCTGCGGGCCAAGGCGAGCGACGAGAAGTCCAACGTGTTTTCCGATAACGAGGCCCAGGTTCAGCTTCGAGACCTCGAACGCGATGCCCGCGCCAAGGCCACCATTTACGAGACCCACCTGGCGCGCGCCCAGCAGATCACCGAGCGCCAGCAGATCGACACGACCAATGTCCGCGTGATCTCGCGCGCGCTGCCGCCGAATGCGCGGAGCTGGCCGCCACGGACATTGATCCTGCTCGCGGGCGGCGCGATCTTCGGTCTCGCACTTGGTATCGGCCTGGCCCTGACGCTGGGGCTCTGGCGTTTCCTGCGCGGACGCCGGCCCGCAGTGGCCTGAGAGAGGGGACGGCATGACGAGCGCCGTCTATCGCGAGGAGAGCCCGGCGGACCTGATCCGCGTCCGCGTCGGGACCATGCTCTTCATGGCGACGTTCCTGTTTTTCTGGATAACGACCACGCCCTTTATCGACCTGACCGGGGCGGCAGTGCTGGATCCTTCGGCCGGCAACTCCAACCGCTTGAACCAGATCGTATCGCTTGCACTCTTCGCGGGCATGTTCGCCTATGGGCTGGCGCATCCGATGCGGGGCACCATCCTGCAGCCGCGGCCATTGCTGGTTGTGCTCTACATCTGGTTCATGTTCGTCTCGGCTATATCGGCCTATCCGATGTTCGGCATCAAGGGGACCGTGCTCGCCGTAATGGTGACGATCAACGCCAGCATTTACCTGCTGCTGCCGGCTTCGGAGCGACATTTCGCCAAGATGCTCGGTATCGGCACCCTTTTCATGCTGGCCGTCGCCTACTACGGTATTCTCTTCAAGCCGACCCTGGCGATCCACCAGGCCTCCGAGCTGCGCGAACCGATGAACGCCGGCCTTTGGCGTGGTCATTTCCCCCACAAGAACAGCGCCGCAGCGGCCATGGTGATTGCCGCCTTCTTCGGCCTCTTCGTCATGAACGTCTGGTCTCGCTTGGCCGGGCTGGTTATCGTCGTTCTGTCGTTCAACTTCCTGCTCCACACCGGCGGCAAGACTTCGACCGCCATGCTGCCGGCGATCGTGCTGCTTGCCTGGGTTTTCGAGCGGTTCCGCTTCCTGCGCATCCCGATCGTTATCGGCGGGGTCGGTCTGTTCAATCTCTTCGCCGTCGGCTCCGCGGTGTTCAAGCCACTCAGCGATTTCGTCACCGAGCTTGGCATCGATGCGACCTTTACCAATCGCGCCGATATCTGGCGCTTCGCCTTCACGGCGCTCGCCGAACAACCGATCACCGGCTACGGCTTCAAGGCTTTCTGGCAGACGTCCGAACTGGTCAACAGCGGCGGCTCGATCGAGACCTGGGCTGTGGCGGCCGCAAATGGTCACAACTCCTATCTCGATATCGCCCTGACGACGGGTTTTCCCGGATTGTTGCTGACGGTGATCTGGCTTTTGGTTCTGCCTCTCCGCAACATAGCGCGCCTGGCACCGGCCGTGGAGCATTCGCATCTGACCCGGCTTTACATCCGCGTCTGGCTCTACACGATCTTCAACGCCGGCCTCGAAAGCCTGTTTTTCGAGGGCGGCAACCTGCTGTGGTTCACATTCCTCTTTTCCCTTTACGGCCTGCACCTACAATCGCGCGCGGTTCTTTCAGTGGCCCCGCAGCAGGTAAAATCCGGAGCCGTCTATGCCTGATCTCCTGCAAACCGTCGACGGCCTTGTCGATCGCGCCGCCAACCGGTTGATCTGGCGCTTCGCGGCCAAGCCGCGCGACGTTGTGACCGATGTTCCACTCGTTTCCTTCACCTTCGATGACGTGCCGGATACTGCGCTTCATAACGGTGCCGCGATCCTCGAACGCCACGGTGCGCGGGGGACATTCTACATCGCCGGCGGATTGGCCGATCGCGTCGAGGTTGATCGCACTCTGATCTCAGCGCAGGGATGCGCCGATCTCGCCGACCGCGGCCACGAAGTCGGCTGCCATACCTTTTCACATAGCAAGATCAGGCGCCTGGGTGCTGCCGGTCTTGCTCGGGATCTCGACCGCAATGCCGATTATCTGAAGCGCAGCGGTGTCGGGCCGGCAGCGACGAATTTCGCCTTTCCCTACAATGCCGCCTGGCCGCTGTCGCGCCGGGAACTGGGTCGGCGCTACCGCACCTGCCGCGCCGCTGGCGAAAGCATCAATCGCACCGCCGTCGACCCGTTGATGCTGAAGGCAGTGGAGATCCGTCAGCCGGAAGCGGATGCGCGCGCACTGAGCGGTTGGATCGACGATGTGGTCGCCCGCCCCGGCTGGCTCGTGTTTTTTACCCACGACATCGCCGCGCGTCCGACGCCCTATGGCTGCACGCCGGAAACCTTCGAACACCTCGTTCAATACGCGGTCGCAAAGAGATGCGTGGTCGTGCCCGTCGAGCGGGTGCTCGACAGGCTCGGCTGGTAGGAGAGCGCCATGTCTGGCCAACGAAACGGCAACAACAGGCTGCTCGCCATCAACAACTACTTCTATCGCCGCGGCGGCGCCGAAGCGGTTTTTTTCGACCATATGAAGATGTTCGGCGACATCGGCTGGGACGTGGTGCCCTTCGCCATGGAGCATGAGGACAACGAGCCTTCGCCATGGTCCGACTATTTCGTCTCCGAGATCGAATACGGGCGGCGCACCAATCTGCTGCGCAAGGTCGTGCAGGCGGCGAGCGTGATCTATTCGCGCGAGGCGCAGCGCAATGTCGACCGGCTGATCCGGAGTGCCCGGCCCTCGATCGCCCATGCGCACAATGTCTACCATCATCTGTCGCCGGCGATCTTCTCGACGCTGAAGCAAGCCGGCATCCCTGTCGTCATGACGGCGCACGACCTGAAGCTTGCCTGCCCCTCCTACAAGATGCTGCGTGACGGAGCCGTCTGCGAGGACTGTCGCGGCGGGCACGTCTACAACGTGTTGCGCCACCGCTGCATCAAGGGAGAGGTGACGCTGAGCGCGGTGGTGCTTGCGGAAACGCTGGTCCACCGCGCGCTCGGTCTCTACCGCAACCAGGTGGACCGCATCGTCGTGCCGAGCAAGTTCTACGTCGACAAGTTGGTCGAGTGGGGATGGCCGCGGGAGCGCATGGTCCACATTCCGAACTTCGTCGACGTCGAGGACTATTCCGACCACTGGACAGAGGGCGACTACTTCGTCTTCGCCGGACGTCTGGCGCCGGAGAAGGGGTTGGGGACGTTGATACGAGCGGCGGCATCGTCGCGCCAGCGCCTGGTGATTGCCGGAACCGGGCCCGAAGAAGCGATGCTTCGCGCGCTCGTCGAGCAGACGGGGGCCGATGTCACATTCGCCGGTTATCTCTCGGGCCAGGCCCTGCACCGTCTGATTGGGGAAGCACGCGCCCTGGTCCTGCCGTCTGAATGGTACGAGAACGCACCGATCAGCGTGCTTGAAGCCTATGCGTTGGGACGACCCGTCATCGGCGCATCGATCGGCGGTATTCCCGAAATGATCCGGGAAGGTGAGACCGGGATGACGGCAAAACCCGGTGATGCCGACGATCTCGCGCGTGCATTGACGCGGATGGCGGCGCTCCCTTCCTCCGAACGTGCGGCCATGGGGGCATCGGGCCGGCGCTGGGTCGCCAGTGAATTCTCGGCTGCCGCCTATCGCGACAGAACCCTGGACCTCTATGCATCGCTCGGGGCGGGGGAGGGCCGGCGCCGTTAACCGTCGCGCGCAATTTGTAGTAAAGTGGGCTCGCCGTATGGTTTCTGGTCAGTTATATAAGTGGCCAATGAAATATTTACTTGGTTGATAAGTATTTCGCCGTGAAATCCTGTACGGACAACTTTCGAGGCGACGCATGAGCAGTAACTCTGATGTCTCGCGAAGTCACCGCCAGCAGCCGGTGATTGCACAGGAGATGGCACAATCCGGGCTGTCCGAGGGACGCGCGCAGATGCCCCGGCGCGGCGCGGCTCTGTCTGGGAGGCAGCGGGCTCTGGCCGTCCAGAGTGGAGCTGTTGCCGCCAGAGGCGAGCGCAAGCGCGTGATGATGCTGGGCTTGCGCGGTATTCCGAACGTCCAGGGCGGTGTCGAGAAACACGTTGAAATGCTCGCCAGCAAACTCCTGGGCTACGGCTGGGATGTCGAGGTCGTCGGGCGTCGGCGCTATCTTCAAGAAAGCGACTGCTACGCCTGGAACGAGGTCGAGGTCATCCCTCTCTGGTCGCCGCGCCGCATGGCGCTGGAGGCGCTGGTTCACACGTTCCTCGGCGTATGTCTTGCCGCCTGGCGGCGGCCGGACGTATTGCATATCCACGCCATCGGCCCGGCATTGATGACGCCGCTTGCACGCGTTTTCGGATTGAAGGTTGTCGTCACCCATCATGGCTACGACTACGACAGGCAGAAATGGGGCGCCTTTGCCAGGCGCACGCTGAAGCTCGGCGAGTTCTTCGGCATGCGGTTTTCGAACGGGCGCGTGGCGATATCGCAGGATATCGTTCAAACCATGCGCGCGCGCCACCATGTGTCGATGACGCTGGTCCCAAATGGTGTCGCGATTACGCTGCCCTCCGGCAACGCCGGCATCCTGCGTGAATTTGGCCTGGCGCCGCGACGCTACATCCTGCTCGCCGCACGATTGGTTCCGGAGAAGCGGCAGCTCGATCTCATCAGGGCCTTTGCGAAATGTGGGCTGGCGGATGTCCGGCTCGTAATCGTCGGTGGCGCGGAGTTCGAGACACCCTATGTCCGGGAGATGAGAACCCTCGCCGCCGAGGTGCCGGGGGTGGTGCTTACCGGCTTCCAGTCCGGCGATAGACTGGCAGAACTCTTCGCCAATGCCGCCCTGTTCGTGCTGCCTTCAAGCCATGAGGGCATGCCGATCGCGCTGCTGGAGGCGATGGCCTACGGCCTGCCCTTGCTGGCAAGCGATATCATTCCCAACCGGGAACTGGACCTTGCGCCCGACGAGTACTTTCCGCTGGGCGATATCGATGCGCTTGCTGCCGGCATCACCGCAAAGCTTGCTGCGCCACTCAGCGATGACGATGTGCGGGAGCGCGCGGCCCACGCGGAAGCTACCTACAGTTGGACAAACGTGGCGCAAAAGACTGCGGCGGTGTATAGCGCATTGCTGGCGAAATAGGCCGACGTTCGCGTCTGCCCGTGTCTTCGCCAATCAAGTACGACAGCGCGCCTTGCACGTTTGGACGGGCAGGCGGGCGCCGTCGTGGTCCGTTCGACGATTGCCGTGCCTTGCACGCCGCCTGGAAGACAAGCTGACAATGAACCTCAAACGCGCCGCCGGCCTTTTCGCATGGCTCCTTTTTGCCGTGATCGCCTATTCGACGATATCTCCCCTCGAATTGCGTCCGCGCATCGGGCATCTCGTTCATCTCGAGCGGTTCGGCGCTTTCGGCCTACTGGGGCTGCTGTTCGCGATCGCCTATCCGAAGCACCTCGTGCGTGTCTTGGTTCTCGTGCTTGCCACTGCGATCGGCTTCGAACTTTTGCAGATGATTTCGGCGGATCGCCATGCACGGGCGGCTGATGTCGCCGTCAAGCTTTTCGGTGGTGCCTGCGGCGTCTTCGGCGGCTGGTTCCTCTTTCGCTATCGGTTGCCATTGCTGCGCTTGCTGGGGCGGTAAACCAAAACGCAAAATATCGCGGGTAAGATCGCCCGCGACTTGGGCGCGGTTGTCGACGCGCTGTTGATATGGGGGGAACGCGTGGCAGTATCCGTCATCATCAAGACGCTGAACGAAGAAAAGCGCATCGCCGCGAACATCGAGAGCGCGCTTGTCGCGCTCAAGACGGTCGGCGGTGAGGTCATCGTTGCCGATAGCGGTTCCTCCGATAGAACCATAGAGATTGCCTCCCGCTATCCGGTCGTCATCGCCCAGATCAGCCCGCCGGCGCTTCCAAGTTGCGGGATCGGTCCGCAGCTCGGTTTCCAGTATTCCCGCCACGAGCACATCTGCCTGCTCGATGGCGACATGCTTCTGGACAGCGATTTCCTTGAGGTTGCCGAGGCGTTCCTGGCCGACAATCCCAAGGTCGGCGGCGTCACCGGTCATGTCCAGGAGATGCTGACTTCCAACCTCGAATTTGCCCGGCGAGTAACGCGCAATGCGCCGGAGAACCGCATCGGCGCGATCGACCGCATGAACGGCGGCGGCCTGTATCGCCGCTCGGCGATCCAGGCGGTCGGTTACCTCTCCGATCGCAATCTCCACGGCTACGAGGAGTTCGACCTCGGTATCCGGCTGCGCAGTGCCGGCTGGAAGCTGCATCGCCTCGACCGCCGCTTCGTCCAGCATTTTGGCCACACGGACAATTCCTACCGGCTGCTCGTCCGCCGCTGGAAGAGCAAGTATCTGTTCGGCATTGGCGAGCTGCTGCGCGCATCGCTTGGCCGGCCCTATTTCCTGCAACTCATCAGGGAGCTGCCGGAGCTCAAGCTTTGGGCGCTGGTCTATCTCTGGTGGGCGGTTTCGCTCGGCTTGCTGCTTTTCATGCCCAACAAGGCGCTCGCGCTCGGCGTGGTCCTTGCGATCCTCGCCGGCGTCGTCGGGCTCATGAGCCTGCGCAAGGGAGGCATCAGCATGGGGCTCTACACCGTCGTTGCCTGGTTCTTCCATGCGGCGGCCCTGCCGGTCGGCTTCTTCCGGGCGCGCCGGAAGCCCGATGCGCCAATCGAGAGCAAGCTGCTCGGAGCCCCGGCGTGAAGGGGCGTCGGCTGCTCGCTGTTGCGGCAATGCTTCTCGCATTCGGTTCGCCCATGCGCGCATCCGATCTGTGGCTTCCCGTGCGGGAAGTCTCACTCGAACTCAAGGCTGGCAGCCCGCTCGACTTTTCCTCATTTCTGCCGAACGGGGCGATCGATGCGGATCATCGCCTTGTCGCAGGCGCCAATGGCCGGCTCGCGTTCGCGAGCTCGCCCGAAAAACCTGAAAGGATGCTCTGCGCGTCACTCGCCTGGAGCCCGGCCTCCGGCGGTTTTCCCGATCACGAAACGGCCGATCGCTACGCCCGGCAGTTGGCGATGCACGGCTACAATCTCGCTCGACTGCATTTCGTCGATGCCAGCCTGATGTTCGGCCGCGACAAGGATTTCGACTTCGACCCCGAGACCCTCGACCGTATTCACTATCTGCTAGCGGCGCTGAAGCGCAACGGCATCTACTGGATGGTCGATGGCCTCTCGTCGCTGCGCGGCGTCTATGGCGGCTTTGACGACCGTTGGGACGATGGAGGAAACCTCAAGCTCGAGCTGCTTGTGGATGACCGGGCGTTCGATCACTGGAAGCGCATGCAGGAAACGATCCTTGCGCGCGTGAACCCCTATACGGGCGTCGCGCCCATCCGCGACGATGCCCTGGCGATCGTCATTCTCGCCAACGAGAACGGGATGGAGTTCGACGCTGTCGTGCACGATCGGCCGGGAAAAGCGCCTTACGATCCGTTGCTCGCCAAGCCCTTCAATAACTGGCTGGCGAAACGCTATGGCTCCACCGAAGCGTTGGCCAAGGCTTGGCCCGATCTTCGCTCCGATGAGACGATCGAGACGAGATCGGTCGAGCTTCCCGCAGACCGCTACGGCGACAGCGCGCGTCTGCGGGATCTGCAGGCTTTCTTCATCGAGACGGAACGGGCCACAACCGCACGAATGAGCGAGGTGCTGCGCGGGCTTGGCTACCGCGGCCTGATCAGCAACTACAACAATTGGCCGACGGTCCAGGCGTCGCTCAGCCGACGCGACCTCGAAGCCGTGACCATGAATACCTATCACGACTGGGTCAGCGGCTACGCGCCGGGCAGCAAAACCACCCAGGCCAGCTCGATTGCCGACGGGGTGAACTATATCCGGATGATCGCCGCAGCGCGCTGGCTCGGCAGGCCCTTCGTGGTCAGCGAGTACGATCATCTCTTCTGGAACCGCTACCGCTACGAGGCGGGGCTGGCGATGCCGGCCTACGCAGCACTGCAAGGTTGGGACGCGCTTTGCCGCCATGGTCACGGGCCGATCGTTCTTACCTATGGCGAGCCCTTCGCACACAAGAAGGCAATGCTTCCCTATGCGATCGCCCTCGATCCCGTCGCCCGTGCCGGCGAGACGCTGGCAGCATTGCTTTACCGCCGCGGGGACGTTGCGACATCGGACGTAACCGTTCCGTTTGCCGTGCGTGGTGAAGAGGATCTATCTGACGACATGCAGGCGCGGGAGCCGGAATATCTGACGGATATTGCACTCATCGGGCGGATCGGACTTGAGCACGTAAAGGATCTCGACAAAACACCTGCCGTGCTGCAATCAAGTCAGCAAAACAGTGAAGCGTTGCTCGGGAGCCTGCGCCACAGCGGCGCGCTCCCGGGGGGCAATGGCACGAACGTCGATGCCGGCATCTATCAGAGCAGCACAGGCGAGATCGTGCTGAACCGTTTTGCCGGGCAATTGCGAGTTGCAACGACCGCAACCGAAGCCGCAGCCTTCTCGTCGTTGCGGGCGCCTATCGATCTCGGCGTCCTGCGCATCGAAGGGGCCAATGGCAATGGGCTCGCCGCCGTCTCGGCGCTCGATGGCGAAGCATCCCTGAGCAAGAGCCGCCGTCTCCTCTTGATCTTTGCGACCGATGCGCAGAACACCGGCATGACATTTCGCGACACCGAAGAGAAGGTGATCGAGGATTTTGGGCGTTTGCCTGTCCTGATCCGGGAAGGCTATGTGGACCTTTCGATGGAGCGAAGCGCTGCGAGCTGGAGCGTTTCGCCTGTTGGTCTCGATGGGACTGCGCATGCGCCCGTCGTGAAGGGGAAGGGCGCCGTGGCCTTCCGTCTCTCAAACGACGTTCCCTCCGGTCCGACGACCTATTTCCTTCTCGAGCTGCAATAGAAATCGTCTGTCGCCAGTGGATCAATGAATGGCCACGATGTCAGCTTATTCTCCGCCGCTTTCAAGCACAGGAGGGTACGATGAAAATATCGGAAGCCATGCATCCCGGCGCTCGCTGGATCTCTCCCGAAACAGATATCAAGACGATCGCGCGCATCATGCGGGATGAGGACATCGGCGCCTTGCCCGTCGGCGAAAACGATCGTCTGATCGGTATGGTCACGGATCGCGACATCGCCTTGCGTGCCTTTGCCAATGGGCGCGATCCCGCTTCGATGACGGCATGCGACTTGATGACCAGGGATATTGTTTACTGCCGCACCGGTGAGACGATCGAACACGCCGTCCACCTGATGGAGGCGAAACAGATCCGGCGTCTGCCTGTAATCGACGAGGACAAGCGCATGGTCGGCATGCTGTCACTGGGCGACATATCCCATGCCAGCAGCCGGCAGCTGTCAGGTGAACTTGCGCGGGCAGTCACGGCTCATCACCTCTAACATCCTGCCTCTACAGTTGCGGCGCCTACTACGGCGCCGCAAACGGTTTCTCGCGTCGCTCCGCGAACGGATCAGAACCGGTAGCTGATACCGGTGCCGATCAGCCACGGGTCGAGCTTGACCTTGCCGCTGACCGCGCCGGCGCCAGGTAGCGTTGCGTTGGCCTCAGGCTCAAGGAACAACTTCTTGACGTCGAAGTTCAGACCCCAATGGTCGTCGAGCTTCATGTCGACGCCCGCCTGCAGCGCCACGCCGAAGGTGTTTTTCATGTTGAAGCTCGAGAAATCGCCGCGGGGCTTCTCGTTGTAGAACATCGTGTAGTTCACACCAGCGCCGACATAGGGCTTGATCTCGTCGGTGACGTTGAAGTGGTACTGCAATGTCAGCGTCGGCGGCAGCAGCCACGCCTTGCCGATTTCGCCGAGACCGGAGATCGAGCCGCTGCCACGCGCCGTGTGCGGCGTCGTGCCGAGGACCAGTTCAGCCGCGATGTTGTCGGTGAAGAAGTAAGTGATGTCGAGTTCCGGCACGACGGAATTGCTGACGCCGACCTTTTCGCCATCAAGCGCTGTGCCATTCAGGGAGAGCGAGGCTTTGTCGTCGGGCAGGACGGCCAGCGCGCGGGCGCGGATCATCCATGGGCCCGGCTCGCTGGCGAGAGGCATTTCCGGTGCCGCGACCGCGCTCGGCTCGGAGAGATCTGCCGCCGTCGCGTTCGCGAGCGGCGCCGCGAGTACGGCAAAGACGACGGCAGATGGCAAGATGGCGCGAGTAGGCATGATTTCCGGACCCCCAGAAGAAATTGAACATCGCCGGTCAGGGCGTTCGGCCACAGGGTATCTGCGGCCGGCGGCACTATGCTCACGATGTGCGTCTCAGGGGTTGTCCTGGATCAATGCGGCCACGAATCACCAAGTCCTTGGGGATAAAGGCGGATTCGTCTGAACCCACGAACTTCGTGCAATCCCTTGTCAGGCCGGCATGCGCGGAATGCTGGCAAGCAGCCGCTGCGTATAGGGGTGCTTGGGTGCAGCCAAAATGTCGCGGGTCTTGCCGCTTTCGACCACTTTGCCGCGCTCCAGGATGACCATTTCCTCACAAAGTGCTGCGACGACGCCGAGATCGTGGGAGACGAACACCAGCGTCAGCTTTTCCGAAAGCGTCTTAAAGAGCTCGACGATGCGGATGCGGGTCGAAAGATCGAGCGCACTGACCGCTTCGTCGGCGAGCACGATCTGCGGACGGGCGACGATCGCACGGGCAATAGCGATGCGCTGGCGCTGGCCGCCCGAGAATTCGTGCGGATAGCGGCGCATCGCGTCAAGCGGCAGGCCTACCGCTTCGAGCGCTTCGGCGACCGTCTGCGTGCGATCGCCCGGGATCCGCAACGACCTGAGCGGCTCGCCGATGATGTCGATCACCCGCTGGCGCGGGTCGAGGGACGAATAGGGATCCTGGAAGACCGGCTGCACCGCGCGGCGATAGCGGCGCATGAAGCTGCCATCGCCGGGGTCTAGCACATCGTCGCCGAATTGGATGGTGCCGCTCGTCGGGCGAACAAGCCCGAGCATCAGGCGAAGAAGCGTCGTTTTGCCCGATCCGGATTCGCCGACGAGGCCGACGCTCACGCCACGGCGGACCGAGAGCGAGACGTCGTTGAGAATGGTCTGCTGGCGGGAGTAGCCGAAGCGGACGTTTTGAAGATCGAGCATCATGATCCCGTTGTCCCCAGCGCTTCGTCGAACAGGCGGGCGGCTTTGACCAGGGTCTTGGTATAATCGTGTTGGGGCTTGTCGAAGACCGTGCCGACCGCGCCTTCCTCGACCGCAATGCCGTTGCGCAGCACGATGACGCGTTCCACCACCTGGGCAACCACGGGCAGGTCATGGCTGATGAACAGGAGGGACATGCCGGTCTCGCGGACCAGTCGGTCGAGCAGCGCGAGGATTTCTGCCTGCGTCGTGACGTCGAGCGCCGTTGTCGGTTCATCGGCGATCAGCAGTTTCGGGCGGCAGGCGAGCGCCATGGCGATTGCCACGCGCTGACGCTGGCCGCCTGACACTTCGTGCGGATAGGAGTTGATGATGCGTTCCGGCTGCGGCAGCGCCACTTTGTCGATGAGGTCGCGGACTTCGCGCTGGACGGTATCCTTCGATGCCTTGCCGTTCTCCCGCTCCAGTCGGCGGCGAACCGGTTCGGCGATCTGCCGGCCGATCTTCATCAGCGGGTCGAGTGCTGTCAGCGGCTCCTGAAAGACGACGGCGGCGGCAGCGCCGCGCAGGCGGTTCAGGACCCTGTCGGTGGCGCCGACCACCTGCTGGCTGTCAAGCTCGATCGAACCGCTTATGCGGATCGACACGGGCAGCAGCCCGGTCGCAGCCATGGCGGTCATCGACTTGCCTGAGCCGGACTCGCCGATCAGGCCGATGCGCTCGCCCGGCTGGACCGCAAAGGAAAGATCGGAAACCAGCGGCTTATCGCCGGCGTGGATGTTGAGATCGCGAATGCTCAGGAGCGGTTTCATCGCGATCTCCCGCGTGTCGGATCGGCGATGTCGCGCAGGCCGTCGGCGAGAAGGTTCATGCCGATGACAAGGGCGACCAGGGCGATGCCGGGAGCAATCGCGCCGATCGGCGCCGTATAGACGGTGCCCTGCGCTTCCTGCAGCAGCCGTCCCCAGGAGGCGTTCGGCGGCGGTGCGCCGAGACCAAGATAGGAGAGCGACGCCTCGGCGATGACGGCAAGGCCGAACTGCAAAGCGAAATTGACCGAGAGCGTCGGCCAGATATTGGGAAGCACGTGGCAAAGGACGACGCCGGCCCAAGAGGTTCCCGATGTTCGCGAGGCGACGATATAGTCCTGGCGCAGTACGCGTTTGGCGAGGATGCGGGTCAGCCGCGCGACGATGGCGGAGATCGCGAGGCCAAGGGCCAGGATTGCCGTCCACAGGCCGGCGCTGTCGCTTGCCGCGACCACCAGCATGGCCAGAAGCAGGGTCGGGAAGGCGATCAGGATGTCGAGGGTAGCGGCCATCACATCGTCGGCAAGGCGCGTGGCGAAGGCGGCGAGAACGCCGAGGCAGACGCCGATCGCGGCGCCGATCGCCACGGCCCCGGTGCCGACGAGCAGCGCGGTGCGCGCGCCGATCATCAATTGGGTCAAGAGGTCGCGTCCCAGCCGGTCGGTCCCGAGCCAATGCAGCAGCGATGGTGCTTCGAGCCGGTCACCGGAGGCGTTCAGCGGATCGTAGGGCGTCCAGAACAACGTCAGGACGGCGACGGCGAGGTTGATGCCGACGAGAGCGAGGCCGACGCTTAGCGCCAGCGAGTGTTGGCGCTTTTGGCCACCGGTGGATGCTTCTACCGGGCTCATGCGCTGCCTCCAACGGCGCGCTCGCGCAGGCGCGGATCGATCAGCCGCTGGGTAAGATCGGCGCCAAAGCCGATCAGCAGCACCAGCAGCGTCGAGATGAACAGCACGCCCTGGATGTTGGGATAGTCACGCTGCTCGATCGCGAGCAGCAGCATCGAGCCGAGACCCGGCAGCGCGAAGACACGCTCGATGACGACGGCGCCGAGCAGGGTCGTGGCAAGCTCGATGCCAAGAATGGAGACGATCGGCACGGCGCCGTTGCGGATGCCGTGGCGAACAAGCGCTTCAGGAAAGCTGGCGCCGAGGGCGCGCGCGGTGCGCAGGTAATCGCTGCCGAGAACATCCTGTGTCGCCGAACGCACGTAGCGCAGCAGCGATGCGCCCATGACGAGCCCGATCGTCAGAACAGGCAGCGCCAGCGCATAGAGCACCTGTCCCTCATTCTGCCAGCCGCGGCGGGGAAAGCCGCCTGATGGAAACAGCCGGAAGGTGACGGCAAAGACAGTGACGAGCAGGATGCCGACCCAGAAGACCGGAATGGCGATGCCGAGCTGCGAGACCGTCGAGATCAATCCACCATACCAGCGGTCGGCCTTGACGGCCGAGAGAATGCCGAGCGGCACCGCGATCAGAATGGAAAGCAGGAAGCCCATCAGCGCCAGCGGTACGGTGACCGTTAGCCGCTCGGCGATCTCCTCGATCACGGGCTTGCCACTGACGAAGGACGTGCCGAGATCGAAGCGGGCGAGGCTGCCGGCAAAACGAAGAAACTGCTGCCAGAGCGGCAGGTTCGAACCGACCTGTTCGCGGGCCTTTTCGATCTGCGCGGCGTCGGCGCCGACGGACAGCAGCGCATTGGCCGGGTCGCCGGGGAGCAGGCGCAACAGCACGAACAGCACCACCGCCGCGATCAGCAGGGACAGGATGAGGATGGCAAAGCGGCGGACGAGATAGGTGAGAATGGCTGCATTCCTTTCTTCTCACGGGGTCCCGCGATCAGAGAAGTTGGCTTTTGCATCAAAACGGAGAGGGAGGCTAGAGCGGCGGCTCTATTTTAGTGTGGCCTGTATCGGACTGGCCGAAACGGCTCGGGCGAGGCCAAGCAAGCTTGCGGAACGCAAAGCCCCCGGATTGGATCCGGGGGCTCTTCATTGCCGCGAAAAGCGGAAGTCGTTTCGCTTACTGCTCGCTCTTCTTGATGCCGTAGGCGAAGAACTGCGAGTTCAGACCATTCACCGGGTAGCCTGACACAGCCGAGCTCGAAACGACGATCTGCGGATAAAGATAGAGCCAGTTGCTGGCGGCATCCTCGGCGATGATCGTGTTGGCTTCCTTGAGCTTGGCGGTCTGCTCGTCGGTGTTGGCGGCGGCTTCCGACGCCTTGATCAGGTCGACAACCTTGGGGTTGTTGTAACCCCAGTAGAAGTCCGGGTTGCCGTAGAAGACGATGTCGCGGTGGTTGACGTGCTCCTGCAGCGTCGCCTGGAAATCATGTGCCTTGTAGACCTTCGTGTACCACTCGTTGGCGGTGATCACGTTGATCTCGACCTTGATGTTGACCTTGGCGAGTTCGCTCTGGATGAACTGGGCGACGATCGGGTGCGGGTCGTAGTTCGGCGTGTCGAGCTTGAAGGTGAAGCCATCGGCGAAACCGGCTTCCTTCAGGAGCGCCTTGGCGCTTTCGACGTCATAGGTGTCGACGGCGGTGAGGTCCACGTACCAGGGATCGGTCGGCGGCACGAAGGAGCCGATCAGCGTGCCGTACTCGCCCCAGATCGAGGTCAGCAACTTCTTGTCGTCGATGGCGCGGGCGATCGCCTTCCTGACCTTGACGCTGTCAAAGGGGGCGACGCGGTCGTTGAAGGCAAGCAGTTCCTTGGTGGTCGACTGGCCGGCAGTGACGGTGAAGTCAGGATTGTCCTTGAACTGGGCGATCGAATCCGGGCTCTGGACGCTGGTGATGATGTCGACGGCGCCGGTCAGAAGCGCATTGTTGAGCGCGGTCGCATCGGTGAAGTACTGGAAGACGACTTCGCCGTTGGTGGGAGCGCTGCCCCAGTATTTGTCGTTGCGGGTCAGCGCCAGCGACGAGCCGCGGCGCCATTCGTCGAGGCGATAGGGGCCGGTGCCGTCTTCGCTCGCGTTCAGGTCCTTCGCCGCGTCGTTGACGATCCAGACATAGCTCAGATTGTAGGGGAGCGAGATCGAACGGGTCGACAGCTTGACGACGACGGTTTGGTCATCGGGCGTCTCGATCGCGCTGATCGTCGAAAGGCTCTTCTTGCGCGAACTCTTGGATTGCTCGGCGGTCACGCGCTCGATGCTGTACTTCACGTCGGCTGCGGTGAGCGGGTCGCCGGAATGGAAGGCAACGCCAGGACGAAGCTTGAACGTATAGGTAAGGCCGTCGTCGCTGACGCTCTGCTCGGCAACGAGACCCGGCTGGACGTCGCCGGCATCGGTCAGCGTGAACAGCGCTTCGTAGACATTACCGTTGAAGGCTTCGTTGATGCCCTGACCGGCGCCGGCGGTGTTGTCGAGGTTCTGCGGCTCGTAGAGCGAGCCGATGGTGATCGAGGCGTTGGGGTCAAACTTCGCGTCCTCGGCGAAGACGGCCGTGCTCGACGAGAGGGCGAGCGCCAGCGTGGCGGCTGCCAAGGCTGTCCCTCGCGCCCGGCGGACCTGTCCCGAGGTCTTGCCAAAACCGATGATAGTGCCAGTCATGTTCCCAAACTCCTGCATTGTGCCTGTCACGCGGATCGCGTCGCCACCTAAATGTACGCACCGGATGATTGCGATGCATCATACTTATTCCCTAGTAATTTAGTGGGAAAATTGGTTTCTTTTGTCCGCCGAAGTTGAAAATTGTACCCGCAGCCCGGGCGCATGGGCAGACGCGCATTTCGCTTTCCGGCGTCACGCGAACTGTCGAGATATATCAGAAGGTCTTTGTGAATCCGTATGACTCCGCCGGGTCCCGTGCCATCTCTCGCATTTGGTCTTGAATCTCTGCAGCGGCCGCTGCGTGCGAAGTGGGGCGTCGTTTGGTATGCTGGTTGCCGATTGTTGTTCGCGAAGATCCTCTCTCAAAAATTGTAAAATGTGACGTGTCGACAAAAGGATTCGACACCCAGGAGATTCTGATATATCGCATGATTAATCGTTTAATCATGCGATAGCGGAAACCACGGATTTGGCGCGTTCCGGACCAAAACTAACGAGGATTGCCAGAACGCTCGGCGTGTCCGCGGCCACGGTTTCGAACGCGCTCTCGGGCAAGGGCCGCGTCTCCGCCGAAATGGTGGAAAAAATCCGCGCGACCGCCGCCGAACTCGGCTACGTGCCGAGCCAGGCGGGCAGGGCGCTGCGCACCGGGCGCACCGGTGTGCTCGGCCTCGTGCTCCCCGATATCGCCAATCCGCTCTTCCCGCAGATCGCCCAGGCGATCGAACTGGCGGCTTCTTCCTCAGGCTATGGCGTGCTGATTGCGGACTCGCGCGGCGACGTCTCGACCCAGACCAAGGCGATCGAGCGACTGATCGATCGCGACGTCGATGGATTGGTGATCGTGCCTCGGCGCGGCACCCGCATTGCCGATGTCGGCTGTCCTGTTGCCGTCATCGATACGCCCTCGACGCCGGGTAACACGGTCGCCGCCGACCACTGGGGCGGCGGTCAGCAGATTGCCGAGCATCTGAAGGCGCTCGGGCACCGCCACGTGCTGATCATCGGCAACAATCCTGCCTCGAATGTACAGAACGACCGCGCCGGCGGCATCCGTTCGGTTTTCGGCGCGGGGTTTCACACCGATACGCTGTGGATCGAGCCGCTGGAGAAAGTGTCCGGCAAGGGCTGTCCGCTCGGGCTCGCCGAGAAGGTGGCGGAAGGCTACACCGCGTTTGCCTGCATCTCCGATCTCCATGCGCTCCGGGCACTGACCGAATTGCAGCGCGCCGGCATCAATGTGCCGGAAAAGGCGAGCGTGACCGGTTTTGACGATCTGATCTGGTCGCCGGTTATCACTCCAGCGCTCACGACCGCGCGCATGGACATGACCGAGATTGCCGCGATTGCCGTTGCCGCGCTCGTCAAGGCGATCCGCGAGCGCGATCCGTTCGATCCCGAGATCGGCGCACCGGTCACGGCCGAGAAATCGAAAGTGCCGATGCATCTGGTCGTCAGGCAATCGGCCGCAGCACCGCCCGCGCTTCAACCCGTACATACCACTGCCACCGCAGCCACATCCGTCACCGAAGGAGGACACCAGCCATGAAGAAATTCCTGCTTGCCTCGAGCGCGCTCTTGCTCGTCGGCGCCCCTGCCGCGTCTGCTCAGGAAAAGACGCTCACCATTTCCGTCTACGGCTTTGCCCAGGACGCGTTCAAGGAACTGGTCTACACGCCGTTCGAACAGAAATGTGGCTGCAAGCTCGTGGTCGAAACAGGCAATAGCGTCGAGCGCCTGGCGAAGATGGAAGCCAACAAGGCAAGCCCGGTCGTCGACATGGCCGTCGTTTCGATGGCTGACGCGCTCTCAGCCACGCGCGCTGACCTGATCGAAAAGATCGATACTTCGAAGCTCACGAACTTCAACAAGCTCTATGACCTCGCCAAGGACCCGAACGGCGACGGCATGAGTGTCGGTTACACCTTCTACGCGACCTCGATCGTTTATCGCTCGGACAAGATGGAAGTGAACTCCTGGGCCGATCTTCTCGACGAGAAGAACGCCAGCCACGTCGCCTTCCCGAACGTCACCACCAACCAGGGCCCGCCGGCGCTCTACATGGTCGGCGAAGCCATCGGCAAGAACACGCCGGATCTCAAGGAGGCGATCGCCGCCGTCGGCGCCAAGAAGGACGACATCGTCACCTTCTACGTCAAGTCCTCGCAGCTCGTGCAGCTGATGCAGCAGGAAGAGATCTGGGCCGCACCGATCGGCCGTTTCTCCTGGGAAGGCTTCACCAAGCTCGGCCTGCCGATCAAGTGGGCAACGCCGAAAGAAGGCCAGACCGGCGGCATGAACGTCATGGTGCTGACGAAGGGCGGCAAGAACCGGGATCTCGCACTTGAGTTCATGGACTTCTGGCTCTCGACCGAAATCCAGACGGCACTTGCCGAAAAGCTGGTCGACAGCCCGGCCAACAAGGACGTCAAGGTCTCGCCCGAGATCGCCGAGAACCTGACCTACGGCGAAGAGACAGTGAAGAACCTGAAGCTGATCCCGTCGGCCGTTGCCCTGGACAACCGCGAAGCGTGGCTGTCGGAGTGGAATGCGCAGGTCGGCCAGTAATCCAAACGACTGAACTCCACCGGCCGGCCCTGACGGCCGGTGGACGCGCTGCGCGCCTGCGACGGGTAGGCCGTGCCAACGAATGCCTTGAAAGGAAGAAGGATGTTCCAGAACCGCGCCGAAGCCCTGGCGCTCGCTCTGCCCGCAGCGGTCTTTGCGGCGATCGTCTTTCTGGCGCCGGTGGTGATCCTGCTGTCGGAAGGCTTTCGCAACGCCGACAGTTGGTCGCTCTCCGCCTATACGACCTTCTTTTCCGATCCGCTGAACCGCACCGTCTTCCTGCGCACGTTCCGATTGGGCCTGATGGTCACCGCCGTCTCGGCGGTCATCGGCTACGCTGCGGCCTTTGCCATCGTCAATCTTACGCCGCGCAACAAGGGACAGATGATCGGCCTCGTGGTTCTGCCGCTGATGATCTCGTCGGTCGCCCGCACCTATGCCTGGATCGTCATCCTCGGCCGCACCGGCATCGTCAATCAGGCGCTGCAGCTCGTCGGCCTTTCCGACGAGCCGATCCGCTTCCTCTTTACTGAGACCGCCGTCTTCATCGGCCTCTTGCAGCTGTTCCTGCCGCTGATGATCCTGTCGCTGATCAGCGCGCTTGAAAACATGCCGAAGGATGCGATCCCCGCCGCGCGCGTTCTCGGCGCCAACTGGTTCCAGGTGTTCTTCAAGGTGATCCTGCCGCTGACCAAGGAGGGCCTGGTGATCGGCGGAACACTCGTCTTCACCGGGTCGCTGACGGCCTACATTACGCCTGCGATCCTCGGCGGCTCGAAGGTGCTGATGCTCGAAACGCTGCTCTACCAGCGCGTCACCGTCGCCAACGATTTCGTCGCAGCGAGCGTCATCGCCTTCATTTTGATCGTCATGAGCTTTGCCGCCAATCTTCTTTTGAAACGGCTTGCCACCGCGAGGAACAAGCGATGACACCCCGCGTCTTTTCACCCCTTGTGCTCTTCCTGGTGATTGGCTTCCTGATAGGGCCGTTCTTCATCATCGTCGCCGCCTCGCTTTCCGGCGGCGAGACGCTGGCCTTCCCACCGCAGGGCTTCTCGCTCAAATGGGTCGCCAAGGTCTTCACTGTCGAGAGCTTCCGCGAGAGCTTCGCGATCTCGATGCTTTTGGCGATTGGCGGCACCGCCGCGGCGCTTGTGCTTGGTGTCCCCGCCTCCTATGCCCTTTCGCGCTACAAGCTGCCCTTCGGCGAAACCATCCGCACGATCGTGTCGCTGCCGATCATCGTGCCGGGCATCATCGTCGGCCTGGCGCTGCTGCGCTACATCGTCGTGCCCTTCGGTTTCAACATCACGCTGACCCTGTTCCTGGCCCACACCGCGCTCGTGCTGCCCTATGCGGTGCGCGTCGTCTCGGCAAGCCTCAACAATCTTCGCGCCGACATCGAGGAGGCGGCCGTGCTGCTCGGCTCCTCGCGCGCCGGCGCCTTCTTCCGGGTGGTGATGCCGAATATCCGCAGCGGCATCCTGGCCGCCTTCATCCTCGGCTTCGTCACGAGCTTCAACCAGGTGCCGGTGTCGCTCTTCCTCTCGGGCCCCGGCGTGCGCACGCTGCCGATCGACATGCTCTCCTACATGGAGATCACCTACGATCCGTCGGTCGCCGCCCTCTCGGCACTGCTCGCCTTCATGTCCATCGGCATCGTCTTCCTTGCCGAACGATTCCTGGGATTCTCTCGCTATGTCTGACGCCGCCTTCCTCAGCCTTGAAAAACTGACGCTCGCCTATGGTGATACCGTTGCGGTGAAGGACCTCGACCTTTCGATCCGCAAGGGCGAACTGGTGGCGTTCCTCGGCCCCTCGGGCTGCGGCAAGACGACGACGATGCGCTCGATCGCCGGCCTTTTGTCGCCGGCCTCCGGCGCGATCAGGCTCGACGGCGCCGACATCACCCGGGTCTCTGCGAACAAGCGCTCGGTCGGCCTCGTCTTCCAGTCCTATGCGCTGTTCCCGCACCTGACCGTTTTCGAAAACGTCGCCTTCGGTCTGCGCCTGAAGAAGCTGCCGGCGTCCGAGATCGAGAGCAAGGTAACGGCCGGGCTGAAGTCGGTCGGGCTTTCCAAGTTCTCTGCCCGCAAGCCGGGCGAACTCTCCGGCGGCCAGCAGCAGCGCGTCGCGCTCGCCCGCTCGATGGTGATGGAACCGAAGGTGCTTCTGCTCGATGAGCCGCTGTCCAACCTCGACGCCCGTCTGCGCCTGGAAATGCGCACCGAGCTGCAGCGGGTGCAAAAAGAAACCGGCGTGACGATGATCTTCGTCACCCACGACCAAGGCGAAGCGCTGTCGCTCGCCGACCGCATCGTCGTCATGCTGAACGGCGCGATCGAGCAGATCGGCACGCCGGAGGATATCTACAACCGGCCGATTTCGCGCTTCGTTGCCGACTTCGTCGGTTTCGAAAACATCTTTGCCGTCGAGGGCGGCAAGCTTAAGGCCGGCAACGGCCCAATCGATCTTTCCGGATCCCTGCCGCCTGACACGGCAGGGCTTGCGTGGCGTCCGCGCATGGTGACCCTGGGCTCAGGTCCTTTCCAGGGCACCGTGCGCGGAGCCTCTTTCTCCGGCGGCACGCGGGAGTATCTGCTCGATACACCGCTCGGCGCCATTAAGGCGGAAGAAGATGCTGTGTTGGCAGCGCGTGAAACCGGCTCTACGATCGCCTTCGACCTGCCGGTTGACAAGGCTGCGCGCCTGAAGAAGTTCGGTTGACGTCAGATGGGTGTCTGGATCGATACGGACATGGGGTTCGACGACATTGCCGCGGTGCTCGTCGTCCTTCATGCCGGTGAAGAAATCGACGGTGTTTCCCTCGTCTTCGGCAACACGCCGATAGATCAGGTGAAACGCAACGCCGCCAGTGCCGCACTCGCCTTCGGCTGGAATTTTCCCATCCATGAGGGCCGTGCCTTGCCAGTGCTTGGCAGGCTCGAGACTGCCGAACGCATCCTCGGCGAGGCCGGCATGCCGACGGCCGGACTGACGCTGCCGGCAGGTGACGCGCAGCTGCCGAGCGATGCCTTTGCCGCGCTCTCGACCTGGCTCGAAGGGGAGGGGCCAAAGCGCGTTATCGCTCTCGGGCCGCTCACCAACCTTGCGGCCATTTGCCTTGCCCGCCCGGACCTTGCAGCCCGCATTACCGATCTCACCTGGATGGGCGGCGGCGTCACCAGCGGGAACCACACGGCATCCGCCGAATTCAATGCCTTTGCCGATCCGGAAGCGCTTGCCATCGTGCTCGCGCACGGCCTGCCGCTGCGCATGGTCGATCTCGATCTCTGCCGCAAGGTCTTTGCCTATCCGGACGACGTTGCGCCGATCCGCTCGGCCGGAGGCGTGAATGCCGCGCTGATCGCCGATCTGCTTGCTGGATACATCTCGATCGGCACCAGCCGCGGCCGCCCGGGCATGGCGATCTACGACCCCTGTGCTGCAGTGGCCTTCGTCAATCCCGGCGCGATCTCCTTCCGCAGCGCTCGCATCAATGTCGAGCTCGGCGGCGCGCTCACCCGCGGCCGCACCGTCGTCGAAACGCGCGAAAGCCATGCGATCTTCAATGCCGAATACGCTGTCGACCCCCATGTGGAGACGACGCGTGCGCAGATTCTGGGTGCCCTGATGAAGGAGGCTCAGAAGTGAGTTTTGTCGAGCAGCCTCAAGACTTGATGGATGCGGCGCTCCGCACCCGCGCGGTGGCGGCGGCGCGTGGAGGCGAACCGTTCGACATGCTGATTGTTGGCGGTACGCTGGTCGACGTGGTGACGGGTGAACTCCGCCCGGCAGATGTCGGTGTTGTTGGGCCGCTAATCGCGAGCGTTCACGCGCCGGGCGTACGCAAGGATGCGGCGACCATCATCGACGCGACCGGTGCCTTTGTTTCTCCCGGCCTGATCGACACCCATATGCATGTCGAAAGCTCGATGGTGACGCCAGCGACCTATGCAAATACGGTGCTGCCGCGTGGCGTCACGACAGTCGTCTGGGATCCGCACGAGTTCGGCAATGTCAACGGCATTGCCGGCGTGCGCTGGGCCGCGGATGCCATTGCCGGGTTGCCCTTGCGCACAGTACTTTTGGCGCCGTCCAGCGTGCCCTCCGCACCCGGCCTGGAGCTCGCCGGCGCAGATTTCAGCGCCGATGTGATTGCCGACATCCTGAGTTGGCCAGAAATCGGCGGCATCGCCGAGATGATGAACATGCGCGGCGTCATCGACGGCGAAGCGCGGATCAGCGCAATCGTCCAGGCCGGGCTTGCCGCCGGCAAGCCGGTCAACGGCCATGCGCGGGGTCTCGCCGGCGCCGATCTCCAGGCTTTCGTCACTGCGGGCGTCAGTTCCGACCATGAGCTCGTATCGGGCGACGATCTACTGGCCAAGCTGCGCGCCGGTCTATCGATCGAATTGCGCGGCTCGCATGATCATCTGCTGCCAGAATTCGTTGAGGCACTGAACACGCTCGGCCACCTGCCGCAGACCGTTACGCTCTGCACCGACGATGTCTTTCCCGACGATCTCGATCACTCGGGCGGATTGGACGACGTAGTGCGGCGGCTTGTGCGCTACGGGCTGAAACCGGAATGGGCGCTTCGCGCCGCGACGCTGAACGCCGCCACCCGTCTCGGTCGTCCGGACCTCGGCCTCGTTGCCCCCGGGCGGCGGGCGGATATCGCGATCTTCGAGGATCTCCAGGGCTTTCGCGCCCGTACGGTGATCGCGGGCGGTAAGCAGGTGGCCCTGGCGGGGCAGATGATCGACGCCGTGCCGAAGGCCGACGTCCAAGCGCTTGCCGGTACGATGAAGATCGAGCCGTTGCGCGAGACGGACTTCGCCATTTCCGCAACCGGCTCAAAGGTGCGTGTCGCCACGATCGACCGACCGCGCTTCACCCAATGGGGCGAGGTCGTGGCCGAAGTCGACAATGGCTTCGTCGTTCCGCCGCAGGGCGCGACACTGATTGCCGTTGCTCACCGCCATGGCCGCGCCGACAGCAAGCCGCGCGTCGGCCTGCTTACCGGCTGGGGAGCGTGGCGCGGCGCATTCGCGACGACCGTTTCCCACGACAGCCACAACCTCACGGCCTTCGGCGGCAATTCCCGCGATATGATGGTGGCGGCCAATGCCGTTATCGCTGCCGGGGGCGGCATGGCCGTGGCATCCGCAGGCAAGCTCGACGCGATCCTGCCTTTGCCGCTGTGTGGCCTCGTCTCCGATGCGCCCTTGGCCGATGTGTCATCCGGCTTTGCCGCGCTGCGTGATGCTGTCGGACGGATCGTCGATTGGCAGCCGCCCTACCTCGTCTTCAAGGCCTGTTTCGGAGCGACGCTTGCCTGCAACGCAGGCCCGCACCAGACCGATCGCGGTATTGCCGATGTGTTGACGGGAAAGCTGATGGAAAGTCCCGTTCTCGACGTGCTTGATATGTAGGCCACATTGGCCGCCGCATGGGCGGCCAATGCCATGATCGCTCGAATCCGTGGCACGTATAAAGCCTCAGTTCAAAGGCGTTCTCAGCTTCTCCGATATTACGCGATCGTGAAGCGGTTGCTCGCGGCCGGAGTGCTACTCGGCGCGCGGCAACTCTTGCTCCACCAACGTCGACCAGAACGCAACGCCCGGCCCGATCGCCGCATCATTGAAATCATAGGCGGTGTTGTGATGCAGCGCGCCATCGACGGCGGGGCCGTTGCCGAGCCAGACGTAGCAGCCGGGGGCTTCGAGCCCAAAGAACGCGAAATCGTCGCCCGCGGTCGAGGGCGGAAATGCCGTTCGGGTCTTTTCGCCGAAGACGGCTTGAGCCGCCCTCAGAGCCCGGGCGGTCGCATCGCCATCGTTGACGACGGGCGGAATGCGGCGTTCGAATTCGTAGTCGACCGCAATCCCGTACATTTCCGCCGCACCGCGGGCCAGTCGCCCGATCTCCGTTTCGAGCTGGTCGCGCACTTCAGGCGTATAGGCGCGCGCCGTGCCGCCGATTTCGACGATGTCGGGGATCACGTTGAGTGCCTTCGGATCGCCGGCGCGTACGGAGCAGGCGCTGACGACGGCCGGCTGCAACGGGTCGACGACGCGGCCGACGATCGACTGCAGCGATGCAAGGAAAGTACCGGCCGCCGTTACCGGATCGCGGCCGAGATGCGGTTTGGCGCCATGGGTGCCGACGCCGCGGAAGGTGAGCCGCCAGCTATCGGAGGAGGCAAGCTGCGGTCCGGCAACGACTGCGATTTCGTCCGGATCGAGGCCGGGCATGTTGTGCAGGCCATAGACGGCATCGCAGGGGAAAAGCTGGAAGAGCCCGTCCTCGACCATGCGTTTCGCCCCGCCGCGGCCTTCCTCGGCCGGTTGGAAGATGAAGTGCACGGTCCCGGAGAAATTGCGGGTCTTTGCCAGATGGCGGGCGGCGCCGAGAAGCAACGTGGTGTGGCCGTCATGGCCGCAGGCATGCATCTTGCCGGTTTCGCGGGACTTGTAGGGTCGGTCGGCGACTTCAGGCATGGCGAGTGCGTCCATGTCGGCGCGAAGACCAATCGAGCGCGTGCCGTTGCCCACCTGCAGGGTGCCGACGACACCGGTTTTTCCGAGGCCCCTGTGAACTTTCAGCCCTGCGACTTCAAGCCATTTGGCAACGAGATCGCTGGTACGTTTCTCCTCGAAGCCGAGCTCCGGATGGGCATGCAGATCGCGACGGAAGTCGGTGAGGAAGGCAAGGTCGTCAGTAATTCCGTCAGGCAGGCGCATCGGCAGGCATTCCCATGTTTCATCCGGCAAAGGAGCTTGTGAATTCCGCGCGCTTTGCTCAGCCCGTGGCGCCCTTTCGGTTTGATCGAAGTCGCAAACGGTATAGACGAAAACGGCCGGAACCAGAACAGCAAGCCGGCTTTTTTGATCGCCTTTCATTTCGGGCGAAAACGTGCAGACGAGGACCGGACCGATGCAGCCCCACGACTTCTGGCAGGAGGTCTACCCGCCGAAAAGTTTCGACATTCAGGCGGGGTATCGCGATTTCTTCCCGGCAACGCTCGGCGACGGGCGCCAGATCCTGCTGCCGATACGCCCGCTTTCCGATGGCAGGCATGCGCTCGCTTCGCTGATTGTCAATCAGGCAAGCTTTGCGGTTGAAGATGCGCTGGCAACCGAGCTTGCGGCAAAGCTTGCCGCCTTCGAGCCCGATGTCGTTGCCGGCCTGCCGACATTGGGCCTGACGCTTGCGTCCGCCGTCGCCCGCAAGCTCGGCCATAGCCGCTATGTGCCGCTCGGTACATCAAGAAAATTCTGGTACGTCGACGACCTGTCGGTGCCGCTCTCCTCGATCACGACGCCGGACCAGAAGAAGCGGCTCTATGTCGATCCGCGCATGCTTCCACTTCTCGAGGGGCGGCGTGTGGCGCTGATCGACGACGTCATTTCCAGTGGTACATCTATCCTTGCGGGCCTGACGTTGATGAACACCTGCGGCATCGAGCCGGTCGCGATCGGCGCCGCCATGCTGCAGACCGAGCGCTGGCGCCAGCCACTTGCAGCACTCGCGCCACATTGGCCGGAACGAGTCGTTGGCGTCTTCCAGACCCCGATGCTCGCGCGCAGCGACGCTGGCGCTTGGCAGGCGGCCTGACAGCGTAGAGATCACGAACAGGCGCGCAACCATGAAATGGCCGAGCCCGAGAGGGCTTCGCGAACGGCATTCTCTTTGCCATCTTTCAACGTGAAAACTTTAGGCACGCTTCGATCCGAGCGGCAGTCTTCGCGAAAGGAAGTCCATGCGCTTCGTCAATCCGATCCCTTTCGCCCGAGACATCGCCCGGTCGCGGGAATTCTACGAGAAGGTGCTCGGCCTGACAGTTCGCGAGGACTTCGGAAACTTCGTCCTCTTCGAGAGCGGCTTTGCCATCCACGAAGGCCGCTCGCTCGAACGAACAGTCTGGCGGGAAGAACTTGCCTCGGCGGAACCCTATGGGCGAGGAAACCTGCTCCTGTATTTCGAACACGATGATGTCGACGCAGCTTTCGCACGCATCGCGCCCCATGTGGAACTGATCCGTCCGGTCGAATGGCAGGATTGGGGGCAGCGCGTGTTCCGTTTCTATGATCCGGATGGGCACGCCGTCGAGGTCGGGGAGCCGCAGCAGTTGGGATCCACGGTCGAACTGGAGAAGCACTAGCTTCCTGCGAGGCTGAGCTTCATTGGGGGCCAGACGCTTCCGACGAAAGAGGAAGCGCCCAGGTTTGATGCTTGCGAGGCGCTTCGGGGCCGAAGCGCTGCCGCTTTGCAGCCAATGCCCTAATTCGTCGGACGAACCTGATAGTAAACCGTCGACTTCGCACCGTTTGCCTTGGCGATCGTATAGACGTCGTAGGACGCCTGCGGATCATTGCCCATGCCGAGCGAGCCAGAGGGCATGCCAGGAACTGCGATGCCGGCAATATCAGGCCGCTCAGAGAGAAGCTTGTGGACCGCCTCCAGCGGCACATGCCCCTCGATGACATAGCCGTCGATGACGGCGGTATGGCAGCCTTCCACGTCGGCGGGCACCGCGAAGCGCGTCTTGATCGCCGACATATCGGCCTCGTCGTGCACCTCGACCGTGTAGCCGGCCGCCTCCATCGCCTCGGCCCCTTGCTCGCAGCAGCCGCATTGCGGATCCTTGTAGATCGCCATGGTGCCGGCCGCCGCCGCGGCGGCTGTCGCAAAGAGGGTGATGCCTGCGATTGCGCCTGCAACGAAATGTCTGCGTAACACGTCCATTGGACGCTCCTTTCCGGTTCTGCCTGACTATAGCATCGTGCCGGCCCGGGCGGGGTGATGTCGACCCGGGCCGTTTGTCGCAGGTTACTTGACTTCGGTCACCGTCAGCTTGCCGTTGACCCGGTCGGCGACGAATTCGATCGAGGCGCCTTCCTTGAGCTTGGCGAGCACCGCGTCGTCGCTGACGCGGAAAACCATGGTCATGGCCGGCATGTCGAGGTTCTTCAGGTCTTCATGATCGATCGTCACCTTCTTGGCCTTGGTATCGATTTTCTTGACGACGCCCTTGGTGAACTCCGCCGCGTGTGCGGGAAGGGCAAAGGTGGCGGCGGAGGCAGCGAGCGCAAGCGCTGCAAAGAATGTACCTACGGTCTTCATGGTCAGATCCTTTTCTATGATCGGGGGTTACTTCTTCACGACGTCGAGCGGCCCATGCATGCCGGCGTCGTAATGGCCGGGCACCAGGCAGGCGAACTCGAAGGTGCCGTCATTGGTGAAGGTCCAGTAGATGTCGCCCGACTTGCCGGGCTCGAGCCGGATCGCGTTCGGGTCGTCGTGCTCCATGTCGGGGAACTTCTCCATGGTGACCTTGTGCTCCTGGATCGTCGCCTTGTCGTCGAGAACGAATTCATGGGCCAATTCGCCGGCATTCTTGATCGCGAAGTGGACCGTCTGGCCCTGGCGGACTTTGATGGTGGCCGGCGTGAAGATCATCTTGCCGTCGTCGGTTTCCTTCATCGTAACGCGGATCGTCTGCGTCGCCTTCTTGCTGTCACCGGGCTCGCCGACGGACACTTTGTCGTGGCCGCCCGCGTGGCTGCCCGATGCGAGCGCCTGAGAGGAGAAGGCAGAGGCGACAACGAGCGCCAGAGCGAATGCTGTTTTCTTCATCGTGGTTTTCCTGGTCGATTTGAGAGAGTTCATAACAATCAGCCGTGTCGTCATGGTTTCGGCGTGATCACGGTCTTGGCATCCTTTGCCCGTGTCAGATCCGGCAGGTCGCCGGTCCACTCCCAGGCTTGCGTCTCCGGCGGGTTTTCGTACCAGCCAGGGTCGCTGTAATCCCCGGCAGAGATGCCTTCGCGCACCTTCACCACCGAGAACATACCGCCCATTTCCAACGCGCCGTGCGGACCCCAGCCGGTCATCATCGGGATCGTGTTGTCGGGGAGCGGCATTTCCATCTCGCCCATGTCGGCCATGCCGGCCGTTCCCATGGGCATGTAGTCGGGCTTGACCTTGCGGATCTTCGCCGCGACCGATGTCTTGTCGGCGCCGATGAAGGTCGGGATGTCGTGGCCCATCGCATTCATCGTGTGGTGCGACTTGTGGCAATGGATCGCCCAGTCACCCTCATACTTGGCGTCGAACTCATAGGCGCGCATCGCGCCGACGGGAATGTCGATCGTCACCTCCGGCCAGCGCGCCTCCGGGCGCACCCAGCCGCCGTCGGTGCAGGTTACCTCGAAGTCGTAGCCGTGCATGTGGATCGGATGGTTGGTCATGGTGAGGTTTCCGACCCTCACCCGCACCCGGTCGTTCTTGGAGACGACCAGCGGGTCGATGTCCGGAAAGATCCGGCTGTTCCAGCACCACATGTTGAAGTCGGTCATTTCCATGATGCGCGGAACGTAGGTGCCGGGATCGATGTCATAGGCATTGAGCAGGAACACGAAGTCGCGGTCGACGCGCATGAAGTCCGGGTCCTTCGGATGCACCACGAAGAAGCCCATCATGCCCATGGCCATCTGCACCATCTCATCGGCGTGCGGGTGGTACATGAAGGTACCCGACTTCACGAGGTCGAACTCGTAGACATAGGTCTTGCCCGAGGGGATGTGCGGCTGCGACAGGCCGCCGACGCCATCCATGCCCGAAGGCAGGATCATGCCGTGCCAGTGAATGGTGGTGTGTTCCGGCAGCTTGTTGGTGACGAAGATCCGAACGCGGTCGCCTTCGACCGCTTCGATCGTCGGTCCCGGCGACTGGCCGTTGTAACCCCAGAGATAGGCGGTCATTCCATCCGCCATTTCGCGTTCCACCGGCTCGGCGACGAGGTGAAATTCCTTGACGCCGTTGTTCATGCGGTGCGGCAGCGTCCAGCCGTTGAGGGTGACGACCGGGTTGTAGTCAGGTCCGCTCGTCGGCACGAGCGGCTTCTGGGTCGCGGCATTGTCCATGCTTGCCGCTTCGGGCAGGCCGGAGTTGGAGGTTTGCGCCCATGCGGCGGTGGAAACGAGAGCCGCGCCGGCACCAAGGAAGTGTCTTCTGTTGAACATGATCCTATTCCTTCTCAATGCCCTGCAGCGCCGGCTTCCGCCGTCGCGGGGGCCGCCGTTGCTTCGGCTGCTCCGCCTGATCCGCCACCGTGGATCGCCGTCATCAGATCGGTGTCGGCGAGCCAGAAATCGCGTTTCGCGTTGACTGAGAGAACGGTCGAGTCGACCCTCGCCCTGACATCGGCCAGCAGTTCGAAGGTGCTGGTGATCATCCCGTTGTAGCTAAGCGTCGCCTCCTCCTCGATCTTGCTGCGCAGCGGCACGACGCTGTTGCGATAGTGGCGGGCGATATCGTAGCGCGAGCGATAGGCCTCATAGGCCGAGCGCGCCTCGGAGCGGATGTTGACCGCCTTTTCGGCAAGCAGGTTGGCCGAGCGCATGTGGGCAAGCTCTGCCTTGCGCATGCGCGCGTTGCCGCTGTCGAAGATCGGGATGACGAATTCGAGCTCGAACTGGCCCGTCGTCTCGACCTTGGTGCCGTGATCCTCTTGCTCCCGTTCCGCTTCCGCACCAGCGACGAGTTCCAGATCGGTGACGAAGCGGGTCGCCTCGGTCAGCTTGTAGGATTTCGCCACCCCTTCCAGATCGAGGCGGGCGATCTGCAGATCGACGCGTCGCTTCAGCGCCTCCGCCTCGATGCTATCCTTGCGGGCAAGCGTCTTCGGCAGGTCCGGCAGGCGGTTCGGCACCTGGTAGTCGACATCGGATCCCCACAGGCCCATCAGGCGCGTGAGGTTCTCCTTGGCAAGTCTGGCGGCAAGGCGCGCCTCGGCTGCCTGTCCTGCCAGTTCGGCGTTGAAGACATGCTCCCGCGCCTGCGCGCCCTTGCCCATGGCGCCGGTCTCACCCAGTTTGGCGGCGAGTTCGGAGGAGGCGTCTGCGGCAATCTGAGCACGGCTCAGCTGGCTGACGGTTTCCCACGCAGCGACGGCCTCGATCCAGGCGCGACGGGTTTCAGCGGCAAGTTCCAGGGTCCTGAGCGCTGCTGAAAGTTGCGCCTGGCGAAAGCGAGCATCGGCAATGGCGATGGTCTTGTCGCGGGTCAGAAGTGCCAGGATGTTGGTGGTAACCAGGCCCTCGATTGCGCGGTAGGCTTCGAGTTCCGGCGCGCCGATCCCGGACGTGCCGATCGATACCGTCGGATTGAGGAACAACGTCGCCTGCCAGGCGTCCGCCGAGGCATCACCAAGATCGGCGTAGGCCGCTTGAAGACCCTTGTTGTTGAGAAGCGCGATCTGGACGGCGGTATCGGCGTCGATCGTCTTGCGCTTCAAGAGCGCCTTGACCTCGGCATTGACCTTGTCCGCCTGTGCTCGGTTCTGGATCCAGACGCTTTTCTTGGTCGCAGCTGTCGCAACCTTCGCATCCACCGTCGTAAAGCCAGCGTCCCTGGCCGAATATTCGGCGTTGGTCGCGCAGCCTGCGAGCACGAGCAGCAGGCCGATGAGGGCCGCCAGCTTGATCTTGCGGCTCATCATGACGCGTCTCCCTTCTTGGGCGACTGGACGTCGTTCAGCGGACCCCACGGCTTCGGGCCGATCGGCTCGCGCTGGGTGTAGCCCGAGATCGGGCTTCGGTACTGCGTGTTCCGAATGCCGCTCGAGCTGTCGGCGGCATCGGCAAGGCCTGAGACCTCGGCAGGCAAGGTGGCAGCGCATCCGCCCAGGATCATGGGCAGGAGCGCCATGGAAAACAATCGATTCATGGTCAAACCTGAAATGTGAATGGCAGAGGTCGGCGACCGACCGGCAACAGTCCGGGCGGGCCTCGTCGCGGACCGCGCTACAGCGCCGTGCGCCTCAACGGGCGCGCAAGGGCCGCTGTGCTTTGCATTGCTGCAGGCTCTTGCCCTTCAATCGGCTACGACCAAAGGAAACATGCAGTAGCGGTCACGAATTCAGAAGTCAGGCTCTTGGGGGGCGATGAAGGCCGTCGAGCTCACCTGGGGTCAGCTGCGGCTGCGGTCCGAAGTTGCGGATGGAGCGCGGGAAAACGGGATGGCTGGCGCCGGTATCGGCAAGGACTGCAACGGCGGCACAGAAGGTCTTGCAGCAATCCTTCTTGTCGGCCTTGCCGCTATCCTGGGTCGGCTTCACCTTGCCCTTGTCGAGGCTCGGGCAATGCTCGGCCGCTGCCTGGATCGGGTTGTCCGAGGACGCTTCGATCTGCATCGCGCCATGCGCGGCCGCGTGTGTCATGCCGGATGCGGTGGAATAGGGCAGCAAGGCGAGCGACACCGCGATCGCCAGCTTCAACACAATCAGCAAACGCAGATATGTGGTTCGCACCTTTTCCATAGTCGATCCGTAGAAACGCTCGCGATTCCTGTCAATGCCGCCTGCGCTTCGCACCGTCACAAATGCGTGAGACTTTGCCGAGCGCATGGGACCACGTCATCCGCGGCGCCGGTTGCGAACAGGATCGATGCCGGCCGTGCCGAAACGGGCGGGCTCCGCCTGCTTTGCTGGGGTGTTCCCGGCATCGGCCAGATCGTCAAGAATAGGACAGTCCGGGCGTCCGTCGCCATGGCAATGGGCCGCGAGATGCTTGAGCGTCCGGCTCATCGCCTTCAGCTCCTCCGCCTTGCGTTCCAGGATCTCGACATGTTCGAGGGCGATCTTCTTGACCTCGCCGCTGGCACGCGACCGGTCGCGCCAGAGCGCCAGGAGGTCGGCCATCTGCTCGACGGTGAAGCCGAGATCGCGTGAGCGGCGGATGAAACGCAGCGTATGGACGTCGTTGTCGCCATAGTTGCGGTAGCCGGCTTCACTGCGGTCGGCCGGCGGGATCAGGCCGATCGTCTCGTAGTAGCGGATCATTTTCGTCGAGACGCCGGAGGCGCGTGAAGCTTCGCCGATATTCATGATTTCATCCTTGCAGCCGCCTTCGCGGCCATTCCCTTCGAATATAAGGGCTCTCCCCGGCTTCCGCCATGCTGTGGCAGGAAGCCGGGGAGAATGTCGATCTTACGCCGCGCGTCCTGCCGCTACCGGGCGAAACGCTCTCAGTCGCAAGGCGTTGCCGAGCACGAAGACGCTCGACAGCGCCATGGCGCCGGCTGCAAAGATCGGCGACAGCAGGAGCCCATAGGCGGGATAGAGCGCGCCGGCGGCAACCGGGATCAGCACCGCATTATAGGCGAAGGCCCAGAACAGGTTCTCCTTGATGTTGCGGATCGTTGCCTTGGACAGTGCGATCGCATTCGGGACGCCGAACAGATCGCCGGACATCAGCACAACGTCGGCGCTTTCGATGGCGACATCCGTGCCGGTGCCGATCGCCAGCCCGACATCGGCTTCGGCCAGCGCCGGCGCGTCGTTGATGCCGTCGCCGACGAAGGCGACCGCGCGTCCGCCTTCCTTCAGCTTCTTCAGCGCTGCGACCTTGCCGTCGGGAAGGACCTCGGCGATGACCTCGTCGATGCCGAGCTTGGCGGCAATGGCTTCGGCGGTGCGGCGGTTGTCGCCGGTGATCATCGCGACTTTCAGGCCGAGATCGTGCAGCATACGGATCGCCTGCGGCGTCGTTTCCTTGATCGGGTCGGCAACTGCGATGATCGCCGCCAGCTTGCCGTCGATCGCCGCATAGAGCGGGCTCTTGCCTTCGGAACCCAGGCGGGTCGCCTGCTCGGCGAAAGCGGAAACGTCGAGCTTCAACTGCGCCATCAGCCGGTCGGCGCCGACATGGACGGTGCGGCCCGTGACTTCGGCGCTGGCGCCGAAGCCGGGGATGGCCTCGAACTTCGCCGGCTCGGCGATTGCCAGGCCCTGTGTCTTTGCTGCCTCGACGATTGCTTCGGCGATCGGATGCTCGGAGCGGGTTTCGACGGCGGCGACCAGTGCCAGAACGGTATCGCGGTCGAAGCCTGCTGCGGTTTCTAGGTCGGTCAGTTCAGGCCGTCCCTTGGTCAAGGTACCGGTCTTGTCGACGGCGATGACGGCGGCATTGCGCAGCGTCTGCAGTGCCTCGCCCTTGCGGAAGAGTACGCCCATCTCGGCGGCGCGGCCGGTGCCGACCATGATCGACGTCGGGGTGGCAAGGCCCATGGCGCAGGGGCAGGCGATGATCAGCACTGCGACGCCGTTAACGAGCGCGAAGGTCAGGGCCGGATCGGGGCCGAAGACCAGCCAGATGCCGAAGGTCAAAAGCGCGATGGCGATGACTGCGGGCACGAACCAGGCGGTGACGCGGTCGACCAGCGACTGGATCGGCAGCTTCGCACCCTGGGCCTGTTCGACCATGCGGATGATCTGCGCCAGCACCGTGTCGGCGCCGACCTTGGTGGCACGGAAGGTGAAGGAGCCGGTCTTGTTGATCGTGCCGCCGACCACCTCGCTGCCGGCGATCTTTTCAACCGGAACCGGTTCGCCCGTGATCATCGATTCGTCGACATAGGAGTTGCCGTCGATGACGCTGCCGTCGACCGGCACCCGGTCGCCAGGGCGCACCAGCACGGTGTCGCCGGTGGTGACGTCGGAGAGCGGGACCTCGATCGTCTCGCTGTTACGGACCACGCGGGCGGTCTTTGCCTGCAGGCCCATCAGATGCTTGATCGCTTCGGATGTCCGGCCCTTGGCGCGTGCTTCGAGGAAGCGGCCGAGCAGGATCAGGGTGACGATGACGGCCGCGGCCTCGTAGTAGACGTTGGCAGTGCCGTCAGGCAGCAGATCCGGCGCAAAGGTTGCGACGACCGAATAGATCCAGGCCGCCGACGTGCCGATCGCGACCAGCGAATTCATGTCCGGCGCCAGGCGGAAGAGGGCGGGGACTCCCTTCTCATAGAAGCGCAGGCCCGGGCCGAACAGCACCATCGTCGTCAGCACGAACTGCAGATACCAGCTTTCCTGCATGCCGATATTGGTCATGACGAAATCGTGCACGGCCGGGATGAAGTGCGAGCCCATTTCGAGCACGAAGATCGGCAGCGTCAGGACGCCGGCGATCAGCAGCGAGCGTGCGAGCCGTCGGGTCTCCTGTTCGCGCTTCTCGCCTTCGTGGTCGACGCTTTCGTCGCCGGTGATGCGCTTGGCGGCGTAGCCGGCAACGCGCACTGCCTCCTCGAGCGCGGCGGCCGTTGCGATGCCCGTCGTAACGTGTACGGAGGCGCGCTCGGTCGCAAGATTGACATTGGCTTCCGTGACGCCCGGCACCGCCTTCAGCGCCTTTTCGATGCGGGCGACGCAGGAGGCGCAGGTCATACCTTCGATGGTGAGCTCGATCGTATCTTCGGCGGCGCCGTACCCTGCGTTTTCGATCGCCTTGACGATGTCGGCGGACTTGGTGCTGGCATCGAAGCGAACATCGGCGCGTTCCGTTGCGAGGTTGACCGAGGCTTCGGTGACACCGGGCACGGCGCGGATCGCCTTTTCAACGCGGGAGACGCAGGACGCACAGGTCATGCCCTCGACGGGTATGCTCGCACTCAGCGCGGCCGCGGAAATCGCTTCGAGATTGTTCGTTCTAATGGGGGTCACCGATCCCATGATCGTGCTCCTTTCGCTGTCTTTGTCACAAGATGGAGCTTCCAACGATGGGAAGGTCAAGGGCGTTGCCGAACTTTCTCCGCTGCGTTCCCACCGAGGGCTTCGCCGTCGATCCTGTCGGTCTTCGCCCGCCGCCGACGGCGCGAGATTGCAATCGAGGCCAGATCGACGACGTGGCTTTCGATCCCCTCGGCCTCCAACACCCGATGGATCCAAAAGCCGTCTAGCCCAGCCTCCTGGACGACAATGATCGGAAAGCACCGCCCGGTGCGCGCCCGCGCCTTCCTCTTGAGTTCAGCAAAACGTCCCAGCATGCCGGCGACGTCGCCAGCCGCCACCGCATGCTTATACGGCCCCTCACTGATCAAAACTCATTGGCCCATTCTCTGCGGCCGATAGACATGATGCGCCAGGGCTGGCTTTCGAGCTTTCGCCAGGCATCGCAGCAATGATCGACGATGTCGTCGTAGGATTTGAAGACGCGGTTTGAGAGCCAGTTGTCGCGCATGAAGTGCCAGAGGTTTTCAACCGGGTTGAGCTCCGGCGACTTCGGCGGCAATGGCAGGATGGTGATGTTTTCGGGCACGACGAGATTGTTGGACATGTGCCAGCCTGCCTGATCCATGATGAGGATAGCGTGCGCGTCGTGATCGACGTGCC
>NZ_FMXF01000049.1:0-30030 GCF_900103435.1 Sinorhizobium sp. NFACC03 | reverse complement strand
ACTGCGGGCCGGGAGCCTTGCCATTGATCAGGCCTTGGGGACCACGTTCGTTGAACCGCATGACCCAGTCCCGAACAATTTGGAGCGTGACGTTGCCGAGGCGGGCGGCATCGGAACGCGAGCCTCCATCGTAGATCGACGCGAGTGCCAACAGACGTCGTGCCTGGGCTGCGTCCTTCGTCTGCCGCGCCAGTCGCCGCAGACCTTCTCCATCAAAATCGTCACGTAATGAAATCCCTGATCGCATCGCAGACCTCCGGTTTGCACGAGAGATTCAGATTCATCGCGCTTTGGGAAGGCCAAAGAGTCGAGGTCAGCGAGGCGGCGTATAACAAGGTAGCCCAAATAAGTATGCCCATAGGATAGCCATAGAGTAATTTTTCCCGAGGCGACATCTCAAAGTCAGGATCGGTCGAATCTCCCTTGTACATCTTCGGCCCGAAATCGACGGTAAAATCCCAGCCATTGCCTTTGTAAAAGCGCAATGACCAGATGAACCAATAGGTTTCCCGGATCAGAAATGCGGCGAGTACAGGTACGACCAAGTACAGTACGTAAACGGGGTCTTCGTTCTTCAGCAAGATGATTCTCTCACTCCACCGGATCGAGAATATCCGGCGTATCGTTCTTCGGCGAGCCCACCTTGCTTCCGATCTTCCACATCGTCATCAATTCCGGCGGAAACGGCTTCATCAGGTCAGGCGCTTCCGGCTCTGGCGAAAGCCAGCGCTCGTAGTCCTCAGGGTGAAGGATCATCGGCATGCGGTCGTGGATATCGGCGATCATGGCGTTGGCATCGGTGGTGACGATCGCGAAGGTGCGGATATCCTCGTCGGTTGCCGGGTCGCGCCATGTCTCCCAGATGCCGGCAAGGCAGAAGGGTTCGCCCGATTTCATGGCGATGGCATAGGGCTGCTTGTCCTTGCCGGTGCCGTGAATGTCCTTCCACTCGAAGAAGCCGTCGATCGGCACCAGGCAGCGGCGCCGCTGATAGGACGAACGGAACTTCGTCGCGATCGTGTCGCTGCGCACGTTGACGAGCGGCCGCCCTGCCTTCGGATCCTTCGTCCAGCTCGGGATCAGCCCCCAGCGCGCCGAAACGAAGACCGGGCCGAAGAGATCGGGATCGCGGATCACGTCGCGGATGATGATTGGATAGATCAGCGTCGGCGCGCCGTTATAGCGCGGAAACTGGTTGGCGAGCGCTTCGACGCCGCCGCGCGTCGCAAAGCCGAAGGCGCGCAGCAATCCCTCGAGATTGGTCTTCAGATAGACGCGTCCGCACATGATCGCTCCTCTGGAACAGGCGGCAAAACGAACGGCAGCATCGGCTTTGCGCATTCAACAGGCGCCGGAGCCGCAGGCAAAAGGTATAGCCCGGCCGCTCCGGGTCAACGGCCGTAGCCCATGGCCCTCTCCGGGCTCCAAGAAGTTTGGCGCCAGCGCCCTCTTCTACAGCGCCGCGCGTCTTATCAGACGCGCAAAGGTCGCTGTAGCACTTTGAATTGCTGCATGTTTTTGTCCTTTAATCGGATACGATTAAAGGAAACATGCAGTGGCGCGTCACTTCATCTTCTCGACATCGGGCAGCTTCCAGCTCTTTTCGAACAGCGGCTTTTCCGGGCCGTAGAGCCTGAAGAGCAGCTCGAACTTGCGGCTCGGATCGACCGGCACCCAGTTGGCCTCCTTGCCCGCTGGCGCCTTGGCGCCGAAGAAGACCTCGACCGAGCCGTCGGCGTTCTTCTTCACGCCCTCCCCGATTGAGGCGACGCTTGCCTTGTCCATGTTGCGGATCAGCGCATGGGTCTCGCGGTCATAGGCCGTCACCGACCAGTATTGCTTGACCGGCGCATCCTTCGGCACGATGAGGCGATAGTTGGCGCTGCCGTCGAAGGCGTTGCCGTCCTTATCCTTGTTGGCCATCAGGTAGAATTGCGCCGTGCCGATATGCTTGATGCCGGTGAAGCCGAGCGTGTAGGTCACGCCGCGGGCGTCGACCGGATAGCTGTTCGGGTCGGCATAGGCGTCCGTGGCGGCCGCCACCATGTCCGGCAGGCCGGCCGGAAACCAGCGGATGCCCTCGTTGATCACAGGGAAGCCAGCGTCATAGCGTGCGGAAAGCTCGGCCTTGGCCTCGGCGGCCGCCGCGTCGAGAAGCTTCTTCGTCTCGTCGCTTGGCTGGTAGGGCTTGCCCTTCTCGATCCCGAGCGTTTTCAGATGATCGATCATCACCCGGTCGCGTTCGAGCCAGGGCTCCGTCTGCACGACGCGGTTCAGGTTGTCGAAGAATCTCGCATCGTAGCGGATGGTGCTGTCGAACAGCACATCATAGGCGTCTGTAAAGACCGTTTCCGGCGGCTTGTCGGTCACCGGCATCGGGTAGATCTTGATCTTCTTGCCATAGGCGACCGATTTTTCGATATCGGCGTCGGCATGGCTCTTCAGGTTAGAGCGCAGCAGCGCAAAACCTGTGAATGTGTCCGAGCGAAGCGGAATGAAGCCCTCCGGCACCTCGCCCATGTAGTCCGGCGGCAGGATCAGGTACTTGCCGCCCTTGCCCTTGTCCGCCCCCTCCGGCCCGGCATCCTCAAGCGGCATCTGCCAGGCGTTGACGATGTTGCCGGCGATCGATCCGCCTTCGGCCGGCGGAATCTCGATGACGATGGGCCCGTCCTTCACGTTCCAGAACGACATGAAGTAGATCGCGTCCGGGTTCGGCGTCAGCGTCTGGTTCTTCCAGTTGACCGGCCGCGACCAGTAGACGATCTCGTTGACCTTGGCCTTGGTCTTCGAAAGCGCCTCCTGCAGCATCAGGTCGGCG
Organism: Sinorhizobium sp. NFACC03; assembly: GCF_900103435.1. Lineage (NCBI taxonomy): Bacteria > Pseudomonadati > Pseudomonadota > Alphaproteobacteria > Hyphomicrobiales > Rhizobiaceae > Sinorhizobium > Sinorhizobium sp. NFACC03. The sequence goes on along the minus strand of NZ_FMXF01000049.1, from coordinate 27,209 downwards.
TTGACCGCCGGCATGCCCCAGATGACCGCCTCCGTCGCCCGGCGCTCGACGGCGCGGCGCTGAAGACTTTCCGGCGAAACGTCCTGTGCGACGACACTCGCCGTTCCGGCAAGGAGCGCAAGCGCTGTAAAGGCAACCCGAAGCATGTGGATCCTCACTTTCGGCAATGTCCATCTGAAGCGCGAAACGCAATGCGGCGTGACGCCAGGCCGCATCTTTCCACCGCGATGAACCGCTGGGAAGTAGACCTCCCGCCTTTTCGCCGCGGAAGTACGTAACAGTTACCTAAATCAGAAAACCAGGCCCGTGATCGCCGGCTCCTCCTCAGACCGGACACTGCCTTGGCATTGAGCCCTTGGCATAGCGCCCTTGGCATCCGGCCCCTTACATCCGGCCCTTGACATCAGGACAAATTAGGTAGATCGGTCTACCTAACGTTTTGGAGAAAGCGATGAGCGAGAAAGCGCCGGCGCGCGAGCGCCTGCTGAAGGCCGCGGCCGAATTGTTCTATCGAGATGGGGTCGGTGCCACCGGCATCGATGCAATCACCGCGCATGCGGGCGTCGCCAAGATGAGCCTCTACAACAACTTCTCGTCCAAGACCGATCTGGTGAATGCCTATATCGAGGCCCGGCACAAGGAATGGCAGGAGCTTTACCGTGAGCGCCTGGCACACGCGGCAACGCCGCGAGACCGGGTGCTGGCGATCTTCGATAGCTATGTCGACCACGCCGAGATGGCTTACTCCTGGGGCTTCCGCGGCTGCGGGCTGCTGAATGCCGCAGCCGAGCTTTCCGTCGGTGACCCCGCCCGCGCCATCGTCGCCCTGCAGAAGGACGAGGTCGAAACGCTGTTCAAGCAGTATCTCAGCGAGATGCGGCCCGACGCCGGGGCCGCGATCGACGAAACCGCAGAGCATCTCTCCTTCTTGCTCGAAGGCGCGATGTCCCGCGCCGGCCTTGACGGCAACGACATCAGGCTGAAATCCGCGCGCAGGATCGCCATCTCCATCATGGACCAGCTATGACCTCCCAGAATTCCGTTTCTTTCGTCGGCTTTGCCTGCGTGCTGATCGCCTCCGCCCTCTGGGGCACGACCGGCACCACCGCCACCTTTGCCTCAGGTGTCAGCCCGCTCGGCATCGGCGCCGTCGCCATGGGTTTCGGCGGCCTGCTCCTGGCGCTGACGGCGCTGCACTCGATCGTCAAGAGCAGCAGCCGGATCGCTGCACAATGGCCGATGCTGGTCCTCGGTTCGCTCTCGGTCGCGATCTATCCGCTCGCCTTTTACAGCTCGATGCACCTCGCCGGCGTCGCCATCGGCACCGTCATCTCCATCGGCGCGGCGCCGCTGGCAGCCTCGCTGATCGAGCGCATCTTCGACGGCCAGAAGCTCACGACCCGCTGGCTGCTCGGCGCTGCCGCCGGCCTTGCTGGCGCCGTGCTTCTCACTTTTTCCGAAAGCGCCGGCCACGGCGGCGGAAACGCTCAGGACGCGACGGTGGTCCTTTACGGCGTTCTGCTCGGCCTCGTCTCCGGCCTGCTCTATGCGCTCTATTCCTGGGTAGCGCGCCGGCTGATGCAGGCGGGCATCCCGCCGCGCGCCGCCATGGGCTCGATCTTCGGCGTCGGCGGCGTGGCTCTCCTGCCGGTGCTCGCCTTCACCGGCGCGCCGCTGCTCGCGTCGTGGACGAACATCGCCGTCGGCGTCTACATGGCGCTCGTGCCGGTGCTCGTCGCCTATGTGCTCTTCGCCTATGGTCTCGCCCGCGTGTCGGCCACCATGGCGACCACGCTGTCGCTGCTCGAACCGGTCATTGCCGCCGTGCTTGCGGTCGTCATCGTCGGCGAGCGCCTGCCGGCCGAGGGCTGGGTGGGTATCGGCCTGATCGTCGGCTCGCTCTTCGTCCTGACCGTTCCGGTGCCGGGGCGGCATCGCCGCGCCAAGCCTGAGCGATCCGATGCCGCGATCGACGCGGCGCTCCACACCCGCTAGATCATTTCATTGTTTCATCGAAACACTGAAATGATCTAAGTCTTTGAAATTACGCAATTCCGGACGGAAAACCGTTTTGCACTTTTCCTGGAATTGCTCAAGAGCCGGAAGCCTTGAGATGAGCGACGTTGCTGCGCTGCCCCAACGCCAGGCAAACCGGTTCTTGGCGGTCTTCATTCTGATCCTGCTCGAAGCGGCGCTGGTGATCTCCTGGAGCGCCGGCTTCGTCGGCATCCGCTTCGCGATCGACCACGCGCCGATTTTCCTGATCCTGCTCTGGCGCAGCCTCGTTTCCGGCCTGTTGCTGCTTCCCTTCGCGCTGACGATCGGGCCGAAAATCCGGCTGAAGAGTGCAGTGCCGCAGATGCTCTTCGGCGCACTCGCCATGTCCGGCTATCTCGCCGGCTTTGCGCTCGCCATCTCCTACGGCGTGCCGACCGGGCTCGTGGCGCTGATCGCCGACATGCTGCCGCTGGCGGTCGCCATCCTCTCCTGGCCCATTCTCGGCCAGGCGCTTAACCCCCGCCAATGGCTCGGCTCCTTCATCGGGCTTGCCGGTGTGCTCATTGCCTCCGGCTCGTCGGTCGATCTCGGCGACGTGCCGCTCTGGGCCTATGGCCTGCCGGTGCTCGGCACCCTGTCGCTGGCGCTGGCGACACTTTTGCAGAAGCGCAGCCCGGCGGGCGCCATGCCGGTGCATCAGAGCCTCTGCATCCAGTGCCTTTCGGCGGCCGCGATCTTTGCCCTTTTCGCCTGGCACGAAGGCCGCGTGCTGCCTGTTCTCGATCCGGGTTTCGTCGGCGGCATCCTCTGGCTGGTCTTTATCGCCACCTTCGGCGCCTGGAGCCTCTATTATCTCGCGCTCAAAAAATCCTCGCCCGCCCGCGTCACCGCGATCCTCTATCTGAGCCCACCCGTGACGATGATCTGGGCCTTCGTCATGTTCGCCGAACCCCTCTCCTGGGCCATGGCAGCCGGCCTCACCGTCTCGCTCATCGGCATCGTCATCGTCGCACGGGCGCAACGGCCGGTTCACGGCTGACGGCACGGCTTGCATCTTGCGGTGGTCCTTGCGAAAGCTCTCCACCAAACAATCAGGGCAGCGGCCATGAGCTTTTCCGAAGTCAAACCACGTCACGTGCTCTGCCTGCTCGGCGGAGAGCGGCCCTTCTCCGAGCTGTGCGGCATGATCCAGTCGGCGATCGACAGTTTCGCCCCCGGCTTCGAGATCGACTATACGTTTTCCGAGGACGCGCCGGATGACCGCATGCCGATGTCCTTCGAGGTGTGCTGGGATCGCGTGCAGAAGGGTGCGTGGACTAAAGACGACGAAGAGGCTGTCGGCGACCACCGCTCAGTGATCTATGTGCTCGGCCCTGCGATGACGGCCGAGGATGCCGTGGAGACCTCCGGCACGGCGCTTCGGCTGGTCGTCCATGCACTGGAAAATGGCATCGTTGCCGCCAAGGGCGAGAGCGCCGGCGTCGCACACGGCGTTGCCAGGTGGAAGCAGCTTGCCCACGACGCGGAGAACAAGAGGGGTGCCGCCCTGGCCCGCCCCTGCCGCCTCGCCTTCGGCAAGCGGCCGATCGGCACCGCCGAACATCTCTACAGCATCGGCTTTCATCTGGTCGGCATCCCCGACGTCCACGCGCCAAGAAGCCTGTCCGACGACGAACTGGCGCTGAGCGCGATGATTGATACTGTTGCCGAGGAGGTTTTCGCCGAGGGTGTCGAAAAGGTCGTGGCGCGCCGTGGCGCCAAGTTACTGCCGGTCGACGCCTACGACGAGGAAGAGTTCAAATACAACCCCTACGGCGCCCTCCATCTGGCGCCTTAGGCCTAGCCTGAGGTCAGCATGGTCCCCATCGCTGCCCTGTCTGCTTGCCACGAGAGACCCCCACCCACCCTCATCTCTGTGCTCGTCACAGAGATTCAGCAGCCGTGCGTCGGCACGGCGCGAGATGTGACCCCGGCGCTGACTCCCACATTTGTGGAGAAGTCCCTCGCGTCGCGGACGCGGCGCGGCTGGATTCCTGTGACAAGCACAGGAATGAGGACTGGAGAAACGCCTTGCCACACCGTCAGGCCCGCTGCCCGTCACACCCCCCTTGCATCACGCTTCGATTCGTAATAATTGAAGTTACATGAAAAAAGACAGCCGCCTTTCCTCCGTTCTGCACGCGCTTCTCCACATGGCCGAGCGCGGCGAACCTTTGACCTCGGACGAGCTTGCGCTCTGCATGCGCACCAATCCGGTGGTCGTCCGCCGCACCATGGGCTTCCTGCGTGACGCCGGCATCGTTTCCTCCGCCCGCGGCCATGCGGGCGGCTGGGCGATCACCGCCGATCTCAAGACCGTGACGCTCCGGCAACTGCATGAGACGCTCGGCGAGCCCGCGATCTTTGCCATCGGCAACCGGCAGGAAATGCCGGAATGCCTCGTCGAGCAGGCGGTCAATGCCGCCCTCGACACCGCCTTTGCCGAAGCGGAGGCACTGCTGCTCGACCGCTTCGCCCATGTGACGCTCGCCGACCTCGCCGAGGATTTCGCCAGGCGGCACCGGCTTCGATCGCAATGACAGCAGCCGATCGATCGACGTCATGACGTGATCGATCAAAATACATCCGCCCATCCCGGGACCGCGTGAAGCGCGGTTTTCCGGCCGGAATTCCATGCCCAAAGGCTCGGGTTGACGCACTGGTTCAAGAGACCGGTGGGCTGATCTGCGCCCAACCGAAAGGACCTGAATCAATGCAACAGGACGTCATCATCATCGGCGGCAGCTATGCCGGCATGGCCGCCGCCCTCCAGCTTCTGCGTGCCCGCCGGCGCGTGGCTATCATCGACGAGGGCATTCGCCGCAACCGGTTTGCCAGCCACTCCCATGGCTTCCTCGGCCAGGACGGCATCGCGCCCGCCGAGATCGCCGCGACCGCGCGGGCACAGGTCTCCAAGTACCCGACGCTCACCTGGATCGACGGCCGCGCTGTTTCCGCCAGCGGCAAGAACGATGCCTTCGTCGTCACCACCGCCGACGGTGCGTCCTTTGAGGGACGACGTCTGCTCTTTGCAACCGGCGTCAAGGATGGCCTGCCTGACATCGAGGGGCTCACCGAACGCTGGGGCAAGAGCGCCTTCCATTGCCCCTATTGCCACGGCTACGAGCTGAACGAGGGCGAGATCGCCGTCATCGCGGCAAGCCCGATGTCGATCCACCAAGCGCAGCTCATTCCCGAATGGGGCAAGGTGACCTTCTTCACCAATGGCGCCATCGCGCTCGACAAGGAGGGCCGCGCCGACCTCGTCAAACGCGGTGTCACCATCGACGAAACCCCGATCGTTAGGCTCGAAGGCCTCGCGGAAGTGGTGCTGACAGACGGCCGCTGCCTGCCCTTCTCCGGCATCTTCGTCGCCACCCGCACGACGCCCGCCAGCGACATCGCCGAACGCTTCGGCTGCGAGATCGAGGAAACACCGATGGGGCTGCAGATCCGGGGCACGGCCGCCAAGGAAACGACCATTCCCGGCGCCTATGCCTGCGGCGACGTCGGCCGTGTTCCCCATTCGGTCTCGCTCGCCGTTGGCGATGGCGCCTGGGCCGGGGCGCAACTGCACCGCTCGCTGGTTTTCGAATAGAGAGCAGCCAGCGCATGGGCGGCCCTGCGGCGGCAGACCGAACGGACGCATCCGCCGTGCACCGTTCTGCGTCCAGCCTTGTCAAATCGACTGCCCCTGTGCTTCGTTCGGTCCGAACGTAAGTTGGAGTGATCGATGCCAATAGCTCTCACCTGCTTCCAGGGTCGCGCCGGCGACCACAATGACCTGGCCATTCCGGGCGCCCGATCGATCGCCTCCCATCTCGCTCGAAGGCTCGGTCTTGAAACCGTCGTGATCGGAGAGCCGGAACCGGCGCTGAACGGCCATTGGACGGTCGAGCTCGAAGCCGCGATGCCGGCACTCCGGCGCATGCAGGATCGCTTCGACGCGGTTTACGCCGAAGGATCGTTCTCGCTGGCGGCGACGAGCCGTTGCGCGGTGTCGCTAGCAACCCTGCCTGCCGTCGCCAGGCACCATGACGATGCCGTCGTCGTCTGGTTCGACGCGCATGGCGATCTGAACACACCTGATACCAGCAGCACCGGCTATCTCGGCGGGCTGGCGCTTTCGGGGCCGTGCGGCCTCTGGAAATCCGGCCTTGGGCACGGTGTCACCGTTCGCAATGTCGTCCTGGTCGGGCAGCGCGACCTCGATCTGTTCGAAGTTAGCCTCATCGCTGTGGGGCACATCCCGCATATCCGCCCCGGCGCCGACCTTGCGCAGAAGCTTGCCGAGGCCGTCGCCGGCAGGCCTGTCTATATCCATCTCGACTGCGACGTGCTGAACCCTGGCATCGTCCCGACCGATTATCAGCATGACGACGGGCTGTCGCTCGACGACTTGCGCGCGGCCTGCGAAGTCCTTGCCAAGAGCAAAGTCGTCGGCTTGGAGATCGCAGAGTTTCAGAACGCCTGGTCGGAGGGCGGCGAACCGGTGACGCCTGAACCGTTGATCGAGGCACTGGAACCGCTTCTGCAAAAGCTGCGCCGCTGACCTCGCCCTCGGCAGGCTGCCAACGCTCCTCATTGCGGACAGCCGGTTTGGGCGTAGCATGATCCTCCTGCTTGCGTTCGGTATCGGCTGCAATGACGCTCAGATCGGTCCTTCTTGCCTGCGCCTGTCTGCTCGGCGGAAGCGCCTCCGCCAAGCCGCTATCGGTCGATCTCGAACTGGTGCTCGCCGTCGACGTCTCCTATTCGATGGAACTCGACGAGCAGCGGCTGCAGCGGCAGGGCTATGTCGCCGCCTTTCTCGAGCCCGAATTGATCGGGGCCATCGAGAACGGCCCGCTCGGCCGCATCGCCGTCACCTATGTCGAGTGGGGCGGCTCGGCCGTGCAGGTCACGCCCTGGACGCTGATCGACGGTCGCGGCACGGCGGCGCAATATTCCGAGCTCCTGCGTCGGCAACCGATCCGGCGGATCGCCTTCACCTCGATCTCCAACACCCTTGCGTTCACGCGACGGCTGTTCGATTTCAGCCCCTTCGAGGGCAGCCGCCGCGTCATCGATATCTCCGGCGACGGCCCCAACAATTCCGGCGTCCCGGCGCCGGTCGCCCGCAATTCCACCGTCGCCCGCGGCATCGTCATCGATGGCCTGCCGATCATGCTGAAAACACACGCAGCCTCGGACTCAGCCTCCATCCCCGACCTCGACGCCTATTACCGCGAATGCGTGATCGGCGGCGACGGTGCGTTTCTGGTGAAGGTGTCCGATAGCGGCGAGTTCGCCAGCGCCATCCTGCGCAAGCTGATCACCGAGATCTCCGGCCTGGAGGTAAGTCGCATGGAGCCGGCCACCGTGCGGCCGGTTCAGGCCGGCAGCGGCTACAATTGCTTCATCGGCGAGGAGATGCAGGAGCGGATGATCGGACGGTAGACACAATCTTGCTGCCCTGTTGCCGTGGAGCGTCCTTCTGCCCTCAAGTGATGCGGCTTGGAGGCAGGATGCTCTAGTCCGCCACATCCCCACCCGTCATCCTCGGGCTCGACCCGAGGATCCATGCGCGCAACGTAAAACACTCAGGCCACAGTTCTGGATGCTCGGGTCAAGCCCGAGCATGACGGAGGGCCAGGTGCGCCAGCTAAGGCACGCGGCGCTATGCGCCATCAGCGCGGTTGCAGGCGCGCCGCTTCAGTCAACGACCGGGATCTCCATCCACAGCCAACAACAGGCAACGTGTTGACTCTGAAATTGCAGGAGCATGAAACGGCTCTCCGACCGAACACTCCGATTTCAGACTGACAAGCAGACACGAAAGCAGACTATGCCTCACTACCTGACCGAACTTTACAGCGCCAAGCCGGCGTGGCTTGCCCTTTCAAGGCAGGGACGCCAGCAGTTCTTCACCGCGATCGGCTCCGCCATGCCGGCGCTGACGGCGCTCGGCGTGGAGCTGATCACCTTCGGCAAGGTCGACCAGTCCAAGCTGCACGCGGCCTCGCAGACCTTCTTCGCGGTGTGGCGCTGTCCGGATGCGACGGCGCTGGAAGCGCTCGTTTCGGGTATCGCGCAATCCGGCTGGCATGAGTATTTCGACACGATCAACGCCGGCGGCAAAGGCATCGATTTTGCCGGCCACCTTACGCAGCTCGGCGAAGCCGCATAGGTCCTGCCTGTGTCCCGCTTCCTTAACTCGCGATCGGCTTGAGGGGGCTGTAGAAAACGATCTCCGGGTCGTTCTCGTCCAGATTGTCGATATAGCCACTCGGCCGAAAACCGGCCCTGATCAGCAGACCCTGCATAACGCGGTTGGACATGTTGGTCGAGGTAAAGAGTTTTGAGCCGGCGCACATCGCCTGGAAATGCCCGATCAACGCCGCGCCGAGACCACGCCGGCGATGGGAGGCTCCGACCATCAGCATCTCGATAAAGGCGTGGCCAAAGAAGTGCCGGGTCAGCACGCCATAGGCCGCAACCTCGCCATCGATCTCGACCAGATGGCAGCAGCCGTTTTCCAGCCAGGCCGCGATGTCACCGCATCGTGTTGGATCGCCCGCCGCAACGGTGTCGATCGCACAGAGCGCCGGATGGTCATCCTTGACCGCAAGTCGAATTCGCATGGTCCGGTTCCGCAATTTTCGCGGGAACCTACGGCGATTGATCGATCCGCGCAATGACGATGGAATGCCGCCCCCAAAAGGGCACCATCCCCGCCGCCAGCCAATGCCAGCGGCGGGGGATTGCGCCTTAGCGCGGCGACAGTTGTACGTAGCGGTTACGACGTGGGACGCCTGGCGCGCGCAGTTGCGCGCCTCGCGGCGGCAAATATTCGGTGGATGAAGCACGCCCGATCATCGGATTGCCATCCGCCACCGCTTCCGCGTAACAAGCGGTTGCCATTAATATCTCGCCGCGAAACTGCCGGCGCTTGCACAAGGGCGCGACAGAAAAGGGACGCATGAAATCGACCAAGAAGGACAGCGGGCAAAAGACCGGCAAGGCCGGAACGCTCTTGCAACAACTTGCAAGATCGCCCGAGAAGCTGTTTTCAGGGTCGTTTCGCCAGCAAATCGCCGCACTTTGCTTCCGCCCAGCGAAAGCTGGCAGCGGCATCGAAATCCTGGTGGTCACTTCGCGTGAGAGCGGTCGCTGGGTCATTCCCAAGGGATGGCCGATGAAGCGCAAGAAGCCATACGAGGCGGCGGAAATCGAGGCCTGGCAAGAAGCCGGCGTACGCGGCAAGGTCCGGAAAAAGCCGGTCGGCAGTTACACCTATCTGAAATCGCTCGATGACGGCGACGTCGTGCCCTGCGTGGTCGATATCTTCCAGATCGAAGTCGATGAAATGGCGGATGATTTCAAGGAACGCGGCGAGCGCGTTCTCGCCTGGGTCAGTCCCGACGAAGCAGCGCGCCGTGTCCGCGAAATCGAACTGAAGTCACTGCTGGTCGAATTCGTGCCGCGCTGAACGATAGCATCCTGCGGTCCCGTCCAAACCGCAAACACTCGCCCCCGCATTGACGACAGATTGCCGCAATCGGCGGTTCGGCCTTTGGCGCTGGCGCCAACAGCGCCTATATGAGGCCGGCAAAGCCGAGGGCCGAAGCCGGGGTATTAGGATGAACGACGAACTGCAGGGCCGCGCCGTCCATGTCGCGGCGATCCGTGAACGGGCGGAAGCCGAGATGAAGGCGATCGGCGTCGACGAGACTTTCATCGGTCATCTGGTCGATACGTTCTACGGGCGCGTGCTCGCCCATCCGGAGCTTGGGCCCGTCTTCGACGCGCGGCTTTCGGGCCGCTGGCCGGAGCATATGGAAAAGATGAAGAGCTTCTGGTCGGCCGTCGCCTTCCGCAACGGCGCCTATGGCGGCAAGCCGGTGCAGGCCCATGTCGGCGTCGCCAACATGACGCCGGATCTCTTCCCGAAATGGCTGGAACTCTTCTCCACCACCCTCGACGACATCGCGCCCAACCAGGAGGCCAAGGCCTGGTTCATGGCGACGGCCGAGCGTATTGCCCGCAGCCTGACGCTTTCCCTCTTCTACAATCCCGCCCTCGACGACCCTGCGCTGAAGCGCGGGTGACGGACGGGCCTTGCCGGACCGTCAGAGCAAGCGGCCCGCGATCAGGATTTCCTCCGCCTCGTCAAAGGACATTGCAAAAACCCGCTTGCCCAGTTCGAAGCTGAAACCGGCCCGGGCAAAGGCGGAAAGCTCCTTCGTCGTGCGCTTCTCGTCGAGATCGATCTTGCGAAACGGGCCGAAAGCGCGCTTCCGCGCAAGAACGACGGCGGCATAGAGATCGTCGGCCTCCGCAACCGCCGCTGCGACATCGGTTTTCGCGATGCCCTTCTGCGACAGTTTCTGCGCGATCGCCCGCTTCGACTTGCCGCCGCGCATGCCCGAGCGGGTCTTGATCTCGGCATAGGCCTGATCGTTGAGCGCGCCGTTGTCATAGGCGAAGGTCACGGCGGCAGCGGCCAGTAACTCTACCTGGGTGGTGCTGATATCCTCGAACTTCTCCCGCGCCTTGCGCGCGATCGCATCGAAAAGCTGCTTCTCCGTCAGCATCTGGCGGTGAAGCCGATAGGCCGCGGAATTGCGCGCCCAGGCATACATGCGTGGCGTCGGCTGATCCGATTGCTCTGTCTCGTCGTTGAGGTACAAGCCTGCCCTACCCTCGTAGTGACCACAGTCAGCAACAGCCGATCGCGATCCGAGGGATCGGACCAGCGCCGCATCGAAATGCGAAATGACCTGACTCTCCCGGACAAGGCAATTCCGCAGCCAACCCGGCTCACAGTTTTCGCGGGCGTTGTTCCGTTGGAATGGCGGCGAGCGCACCGAAAGGCGGGCGCGGGCATGAGGGCGCCGCGACGGAAGGGCCGCGCGGATCTTTCGAACCGGTGGCCCTCCGTTCTCGCGGTCGCTAGTCGAACTTCTCGGTGCTGTCCGCCTTACCCTTCACCCAGTAGCCGGAGGCCTTGAGCCAGGTGAGCGGCAGGCCACGCTCCTCGACGAAATGGCTGCGGATCGCCCGTGTCACCGCGGCCTCAGCCGCAATCCACACGAAGGTGCCGGGCTCGAGCTTCACCGAACGCACGACCGAGAGCAGCGCCGAAGGGTCGCTCGCCCTATCGAGCGGACGATAGGCCCAATGGGTCGTGAGCGCCGCTTCGGTGCGGAAGGCCTGGCGTTCGTCCGGCCCGGTGACAGCCGCGATACTGGTGATCTCGTGGCCATCAGGCGTCTCTTCGATCCGCCGCCCGATGGCCGGCAGCGCCGTTTCGTCGCCGATCAGCAGCCAGCGCCGGAAATCTCCCGAGACGACGGCCGAACCGCGCGGCCCGCCGATTTCGAGGTGATCGCCGACCGCAGCATTCATCGCCCAGGCGGTCACGGGCCCCGCCTCGTGCAGCGCGAAATCGAGCGCCAGGATGCGTGCGTCGTTGTCGTAGCGCCGGGGCGTATAGTCCCGGTGTTCCACGGTGCCGTCGACTCCGGGCACGAAGATCTTAATGTGGTCGTCCGCCCCGAGGCTGACGAAGTCCGCGAGATCTTCGCCGGAAAGCGTGATCCTGAGCATGCCAAGCGTAATACGCTCGATGCCGGAGACGACGAGCGACCGCCGCCTGAGCTCATGGCGAACGCGCTCGATGCGCGGCGCAGGAAGGTTGGAATAGTTGAGAGGATTGTCCATTTGCATCCTTTAGGGGGCTCGAAAACCTCGATCCGCAGGACACAGTCGCGCAGATCGAAGCCGCTTCAAGCCGTTCGATCATACGCGTTGAGTGACGTTAACGCTTACGTGGCCGGGATACGCCCGGTCATGTCACGCTTTCTGTCTATCGGAGGACGCCGCTTCGATCAATGCGTCATCTTGACCAAAACACGAAGGTTTTCCAGCCAAAAGAAAAACGCGCCCGCCGAAGCGGACGCGTTCTTTTTCTGGACCGGAAGCTTGGCGTCTTAGGCAGCCAGCGCCGCCGCTTCGCCGCGGACGAGATCGCCGAGGCGGCGAATGCCCTCCTCGATCATGTGGTCGTTGGCGCAGGAGAAGGAGACGCGCAGCGTATTTTCGCCCGAGCCGTCGGCAAAGAAGGCGCGGCCGGGCACGAAGGCGACCTTCACCGTCTCGATCGATTTCGCCAGCAGTGCGGCACCATCCATGCCCTTCGGCAGCGTCACCCAGACGAACATGCCACCTTCCGGCTTCGTCCAGGAAACACCCTCGGGCATGTACTTTTCGAGCGCCGCCAGCATGGCGTTGCGGCGCTGCTTGTAGACCCGGTGGATCTTGGCCACCTGCTGGTCGAAGCCGCGCTCGGCAACCGTGCAGATCGCCATCTGGTTGATCGTCGAGGAATGGAGATCGGCCGCCTGCTTCAGAAGCACCAGTTTGCGGATCACCTTTTCCGAGGCGCAGACCCAGCCGACGCGAAGGCCCGGGGCCAGCGTCTTCGAGAACGAGCCGCAATAGATCGTGCGGGTGTTGTTGATGTCGCCCTTGCGCGCGATTTCGAGCGCCAGGATCGGCGGCACCGGCTCGCCGTCGTAGCGCAGCGACTGGTAGGCCGCGTCTTCGATGACGGCGATGTCGAGGTCTTCGGCAAGCGCCAGCACGCGCTCGCGGCCGGCCCGGTCGACGGTCTCGCCGGTCGGGTTGGCGAAATCGGCCGACAGATAGGCGAACTTGACGCGGCCGCCCGCTTCGCCTGCCGCCTGGCGGTAGGCTTCCGGCGTGCGGTTGCCGTTCGGGTTCAGCTGGTCGTAGGTCGGCTCATAGGCGTTGAAGGCCTGCAGCGCACCGAGATAGGTCGGCCAGGTGACGAGTGCGGTATCGTTCGGCGACAGGAACAGCTTGCCGAGATAATCGAGGCCTTGCTGCGAACCCGAAGTGATGAAGATGTTGTCGGCGCCGGCGGGAATGCCCAGCGCTGCCATCTGCTTGGCGAGCCATTCGCGCAGCGGCTTGTAGCCCTCGCTGACCGAATATTGCAGCGCCGCGCCAACGGCCGGGCCTGCGAAGATCTCGGCATAGGCGTCCTTGAATTCCGCATCCGGAAACAGCGCGGGGTCGGGAATGCCGCCGGCAAACGAGATGATGTCAGGACGATCGAGCAGCTTCAAAAGTTCGCGGATTTCCGAGGCGCGCATCCGGCTCGAGCGCGTCGCGAAGATGTGTTCCCAATCCAGCATGGGGTGTTTCCTCAGAGATTATTGGTGCGGAAAGCGGTTCTCCGCTTTCTCCCGCGTCGTTGTAGAGCGCCGTGCTTTCAGGTGAACGCACAAAGGACGCTCGGGCATTTTCGTTCTAGAGCATCTTTCCACTTCAAGCGATCCCACTTGAGAGCGCGACGCTCTGGACGGCGAAGCGACAGGACCACGATGGCTAATTTATGTCAATATTATTGACCTAAATCCGTGCGTTTTTCGGGCTTTTTGGGCTCTTCGCACGTCGCGTCCGGGGCCTGACGTTACGTCAGTCCAAGCCGAATGCCACGCGGCCCCGGGCAAAGCAAGCCACTGCGTAACTGTTACGCTCTTGCCGCCTGCCTCTGCCGGGCGCACAGTCATGCGTCCACCGATTGTGTTTCATGGCAGCGCCGTCTGTCCGGACGGACGTCAACGGCCGCTGCAGCGCTTTCACGTGCCGCATGATTTGCCCTCGGCTCGATCCGATCGCAGGCCCGATCGCAGCAATGACGCGGCACAAAGGTCCCGATCCACTGGCGATATGGAGCGACATGCCATGAGCAAGCATCCCATATCCGATCAACCCGAACATAACGGACAGCCTCAGAACGAACCGCTTTTGAGTGTCAGCCGCCGCGACCTGCTGCTTGGTGGCAGTGCATTGGCCGCAGCGGCGCTGACCGTCTCCGCCCCCGCGGCGCACGCGCAGCAATCAGCAGCGCCTGCCGCCGTCGGCGGCAAGCCGAACATCCTGATGATCATGGGCGACGATATCGGCTGGCTCAATCCGAGCATCTATCACCGCGGCATGATGGGCTATCGCACGCCCAACATCGACCGCATCGGCAATGAGGGTGCTCTCTTCACCGATTGGTATGGCGAGCAGAGCTGCACCGCCGGGCGCGCCGCCTTCATCACCGGCCAGTCGCCGATCCGCACCGGCCTGACGAAAGTCGGCCTGCCCGGCGCCGATCTCGGCCTGCAGCCGGAAGACCCGACCGTTGCCGAACTGCTCAAGGCGCAGGGCTATGCCACCGGCCAGTTCGGCAAGAACCACCTGGGCGACAAGGACGAGTTCCTGCCGACCGCCCACGGCTTCGACGAGTTCTTCGGCAACCTTTACCACCTCAATGCCGAGGAGGAGCCGGAAAATCCCGATTATCCGAAGAGCCCGGAATTTGCCAAGCGCTTCGGCCCGCGCGGCGTCATCCACTCCTATGCCGATGGCCGGATCGAGGATACCGGCGCGCTGACGAAGAAGCGCATGGAAACGGTCGACAGCGAGTTCCTGGCGGCCGCCCTCGATTTCATCGACCGCCAGCACAATGCCCAGAAGCCGTGGTTCTGCTATTTCAACTCGACCCGCATGCATATCTTCACGCACCTGAAGGCAGAGTCTCAAGGCAAGACCGGCAAGGGTCTCTACCCCGACGGCATGGTGGAGCATGACGGCCATGTCGGCGAGCTGCTCAAGAAGCTCGAGGATCTTGGCGTTCTCGAAAACACCATCGTTATCTACACGACCGACAACGGCGCCGAAGTGATGAGCTGGCCGGATGGCGGTACGACACCGTTCCGCGGCGAGAAGGCCACCAACTGGGAAGGGGGATATCGCGTTCCGATGCTGATCCGCTGGCCGGGCGTCATCAAGCCGAACACGGTCTATAATGACATGTTCTCGCATTACGACCTGATCCCGACCTTCTGCGCCGCCGCGGGCGAGCCGGATATCGTGGCGAAGTGCCTCACCGGCTATGAGGCCGGCAGCAAGACCTTCAAGGTCCACCTCGACGGCTTCAACCTGATGCCCTTCTTCCGCGGCGAAGTGATGGATTCGCCCCGGCGCGAATTCCTCTACTGGAACGACGACGGCGAACTGGTGGCGATCCGGGTGCAGGACTGGAAGGTCAACTTCAAGATCCAGGAACACACCGGCATCGGCGTCTGGCAGCGCGAATTCACCAGCCTTCGCGTCCCCTGGATCATCAACATCCGCGCCGACCCCTTCGAGCGCGGCCCGGAATCCTTCGAATACGACCGCTGGATGGCAGAGCGCGCCTTCATCCTCGTGCCCTCGCAGGCGCTGGTCGCCAAGTGGCTGGAAAGTTTCAGGGAGTTCCCGATCCGCCAGAAGCCGGCAAGCTTCAATCTCGACGAGGTGATGGACAAGCTCTCGACCGGCGGCAAACAATAGACATGATGCCCCTCGCCGTTTCCATCTCGCAGGGCAGCCTCTGCGGGATGGCGGCGGCGGAAGAAGCCGCACCCGTTGCCGGAGAGTTCAAAGGAACGAAATTGCGGACAGAGGAGCTGAAGAGTAGAATTTCGCCCTTCATTCGACCGGAGGGACTAGGCCATGAGACTGTTTATCCTGTCGGCTGGCGCCACCCTGGCGCTGGCATCCGCAGCCTTTGCGGCACCCACGGCGCCCACGACGCAGCCCCTGAAGATCTCCAAGGAGTGCAGCCAGTTCACCGGCGACACGCCGAGCTTCTGCACCATCACGGAATCGAACCTTGAGGCGATCCCGGCGGGCACCAAGATCCTCTACTACGGACCGGTGATCACCAATCCGCTCTTCTCCAGCAGCAATGCGGTCATCGCCGTCGGAAACGGCGACTCGGCGCTCGGATACTGCATCGTCTACGAATCGGCCAGTCCGCCGCTTGGAACCTGTGCGTTTCATGCGGGCAGCGGCACGCTCGCCGGTTTCCAGGCGATCGTGAAGGTCACGGTCGACAACAAGCAGATCTGGCACTGGGACGGAGGCTACGTCCTCGGCGCCACCCAGGCCGCCAAGTGAGACGTTAAGGAGTTGCCGGTCTCGCCGGCTGTTTGACATGAGTTCAGGGCGTGACACCTGATCAGGTGACATTGGCGGCGAGGCTGACGTTCGCCACGGACGTCAGTCGCGGATCGATCGGATCGGATGGCTTCAAGCCTTCCGAAGAGGAATTCCAGTGTTTGCAATAGTGATCGGCGGCGCACCGACGAACCGGTCGTCGAGCGGCCTGCGCCGCGCAGGCCTTGACAGTGGCAGGCGACTACCATCCGCTACGCTCGCTCTCTCATGGACCGCAGCCAAGACGAACGCATGGCCGAACCCGACGACACCCTCGCCTTTTACCGCGACAACGCCGCCACCTATGCCGCACGCGACCGCAAGCCGCCGACGGCGCGGCTCGCCGCCTTCATGCGCGCGTTGCCGCCGGGCGCCGCCGTCCTCGACCTTGGTTGCGGCGGCGGGGACGACAGCCTCGTCATGCTCGAAGCCGCTCTCGACGTCACCGCCTGCGACGGCTCGGCGGAACTGGCCCGCGAGGCGGAAAAGCGCATCGGTCGCAAGGTCAAGGTGATGAGGTTTCAGGAGATCGACTGGCACGACCGCTTCCATGGGATCTGGGCCGAAGCGTCGCTCCTGCACGTGCCGCGCGCCGAGCTCGCCGACGTCCTCGAGCGCGTTCATCGGTCGCTGAGGCCGGGCGGTGTTCTCCACGCGAGCTTCAAGGCCGGCGAGGCGGAGGGGTACGACCGCCTGGGGCGCTACTACAACTATCCTTCGGCAGAATGGCTTCGCACTTGCCTCCAGCACAGCGGCTGGTCGAACATCGAGATCAGCGAGGCCGATGGCGGCGGCTACGACGGCGAGCCGACCCGCTGGCTGCATGTCGCGGCAATCCGATCGGCCTGACGCCCGCTCAGCGCCCGAGTCTCGCCAACCTGCGTGTCCCCAAGGCCTGTCGCATGAAAAGGTGTCACACGCCAGGCTTTAAGCTCTTGTTTTCATGAACGTCGTCGCCGCAAAACCGCTGCACACTTCTGCCCGACAGGCATTCGATCCCCCACCGATGCAAGCGACGCCTACTTCGGCGCCGTTGCGAACATGGCGTCGACAAACCGCTTCGCCTCCGCCTGCTGCTCCCCAGAACTTCCGCGGGTGTAGACCAACGTTCTCCACGCGTCGCGTCCGCTGACGGCCACCGTCACTTCAACACGCGTATCCTCGACACCCAAAGCCTTCCCCGTTGCCTGCAAGGCTGTCATGTCGAGGACCGTGACTGGCTGCCACGCAGAGGTGATCTTGATATCCGAGGCCAAGGCGAACGCAAGCGCCTCCGCATAAACGGCGGTTTCGACGCCTTCGGACGGGAGCTGTTCGTGACCGAACACCGCCTCCGACAGAAGTTCGGCGGAAAAGAAATAGAAGGCGCGACCATCCTCGACTTCGAGTTCCTCGGGCTGCCAGGACGCTCCGATAGTTGCCGCCCTCTGCGTCACCGGATTGGACCAGGATTGGGTTGTGCGGAGGTTCCTCTCCATCTGCCGATCCTCCATCCCGAGCACGGAGGTGCCGACAAACAGAGCGGCCGAAACGGCGAGCGCGCCCCCGAAACGAACCTCTGAGGGATCGGCAAGAACTGCCGGATTGCCATCGTCGTAGCTCGCGGGCTGCCCCAGGGCAACGCGCCGGTGCTGCCGGATTTGCGTGAACAGGGAAACGAAGGGAATGCCGAACCCCAGGCCCGCCACCCAGACCATGAACTCCCTGACCAGGAAGAACGCGAAGCGGTCGCGACCGGGCGGCACGGGAACTCGCACACCGACGATTGCCTTGCCGGGCGTGGTCCCCGTGACGGCCATGCTGATGGCAAGCACCACCGCGACGAGGGGCAACAACATCAAGCACAGCAGCAGGCTGGGCATGGAAACCATTCGCAGGTAGGTGCTCGGCGCGTAGAAGACAGCCCACAGACCGATGCCCGCGCCAAGCAGCGGGATAAACGGGAAATTGTCGATGAAGCGCGCCCAAAACCGCGGCCAGGGCCGGTAGCTGACGGCCGGCCTTGGCAGGACCGCGACCGGTTCGGCGACAGGTTCCAGCGCGCCCGGTTGCTCCGGCAGCGTTGCGAAGACCTCGGCAAGTTCGGGATGGCTTGCGGCCACCCGCCGTTCTTCCGCCCCTTCCCGCCAGACGACGGTCTCGTCCGCAATCTTGCCGTCTCGAATGAGGGTACGAACCTCGTCGTCACCGACAGGCCCATGTTGTTCTGGTCCTGCTGAGTAGTACCAAGCTGCCATGCTGTTGCCCCTTGCCTTGCGGCACGAGTAGCAAAAGCCATCGCAGCGGTAAAGTTGCGAAAATCAAAATGAACATTCCAGGAGTTGTCGCCGCGCCGTCGTCACAACAACAGCTCTGGCGCGCCGAAGCGGCAGCAGCCGGCACCGCGCATCGGCCGAACCCGGTATCCGATCCGCTTCGCCTCAGGCCTCGCTGCTAAAGTAACTCAGGATCAAAAGCGTGCAGATCGCTGCAACGATCAATGCGTCGAAAAGTGCAAAATGCTCGAAGAACGAGAGCATGGCATTTCCTCCTTCCAACTAAACCTATGAGAGCACATATTTCGACGGTTTGGAAGAAGAACACCGGGCTATACTGACGTTCAATTGATATTACTCGGCATTATTATTGCTCCGCAAGCGCCGCACAATGACGATTCCAACATCAAGACCGGCACAACTTCAAGATTCGGCTCTCGATCGGAATGCCGAACGACTTGATTTCCTTCAACCGCCCGGGACGCGCCGACCCGCTCGGAGGTGACGCCAGTCCTGCCCGTGGCGGCCTTCAGTCGCCTTCGTCGACGAACGGCTCTGAGGAAAAAGCCCAGCGCCGGCGCCGCGGCAAACCGATTGACGGCGCTACCGGAAGATGTAGATATTAGCAATATCGAATGAAAAGATCCGCCGGCCGGCGGGGTCTATTTTCCAGGGGGTGCGCATGTCTGACCTGCAAGCGAACAACGCCCGCGCGGGCGGCGGCGAAACGGCCGTCGCCGACAAGGACAAAAGCGGCTTGACGCGGCGCGAGGCTCTCATGAGCGGCGCGGCGTTTGCCGTTGCCGCCGGCATGCCGGCCGGCCTTGCCGCCTTCTCCGCAAACCCGGCCCTCGCCAATGGCACGACGCCGCCGAACATCGTCTACATCATCGCCGACGATCTCGGCTGGGCCGATGTCGGCTTCCATGGCTCCGACATCAGGACGCCCAATCTCGACAAGCTCGCCGAAACGGGCGTGACCTTCGACGAATTTTACGCCCAGCCCATGTGCACGCCGACGCGCGCCGCCTTCCTCACCGGCCGCTACCCCTTGCGCTACGGCGGCGCGGGTCGTGGAAGGGCATGATGCCGCCGCTCCCCTGTTCCTCTACCTCGCCTTTACCGCGCCGCACACGCCGTTCCAGGCGCCTGAGGATTATCTCGACCGCTACAAGCACATCGCGGATGAAAACCGCCGCGCCTACGCGGCGATGATTTCCGTGCTTGACGATGGCATCGGCAAACTGGTGGCAGCGCTCGAAAAACGCGGCATGCGCGACAACACGCTGATTGTCTTTCACAGCGACAATGGCGGCGTGACAAGCTCGCTCTTTGCCGGCGACAACAAGGTCAGCGGCGGATTGCCGGCGAACAACGGCCCCTACCGCGACGGCAAGGGCACGCTCTATGAAGGCGGCACCCGCGTCGCAACGCTTGCCAACTGGCCGGAGAGGATCAAGCCGGGCAAGGTCGGCGGCATGGTCCATGTCGTCGACATGTACCCGACGCTCGCAGCCATCGCCGGTGCGCCGCTCGGCAAGAACAAGCCGCTCGACGGCATGAACCTCTGGCCGGCCTTGAGCGAAGGCAAGCCTTCGCCGCGTGGGGAGCTCGTCTACAATGTCGATCCGCTGGCAGGTGCTGTGCGCAAGGACAATTGGAAGCTCGTCTGGAAGGCAGCCCTGCCCTCCAGGCTGGAGCTTTTCGACATCGCCGCCGACCCGTCCGAGACGAAGAATCTCTCGGCAGAGAACGGCGACAAGCTGCGCGAACTTCAGGACTGGATCACCAGGCTCGCCGGCGAAATGGTCCAGCCGCTTCTTCTCATGGATGCCGCGCGGCTGACCTTCTATGCACCGCGGGTCGTCGCCGACCCTGCGACGCTGTTCAGTCTTGGAGATTAATTATCAGCGAAGGTCGCGCAAGCGCGGGCGCTTGCCCGCCTAAACCGGCGTCACGGATTTCACGCTGCCGGTACTATCGACGACGCAGTTGTATTTGCGGCCGCCTGCGTCGAGATCGACGCTGTAGCTTGTCGCGTCGAGCGCCCGGGAGCTCGTCGGCAGCACCTTGGTGCTTTCGAGCTTCGCCGTGCCCGCGACCGCGTTGGCGCAGATCAGCTGCAGGTCGGCCGGCGCCGTCTGCAGGCTCGTGCGCGCCATATCCTCAGGTTTGGGCGCTGACTGGCAGCCACCGATTATGGCCAGCGCCAAAGCCACGGGAACAAACCCCTTCGAACGCAACATCCCCTCGCTCACTATCTGTTCTCCCCTTTGAGTATTTGCCTGTCACTGGGTCCTGCGGGACGGATTGGCCACGCCTGACCCTGCGGCCAATTAAAAGCACTCGCCACCCCTGTTCGAGCGACGTCATACCCCCTTGTAGAGTGCTGCCCCCTGCATCAGCACGATCACCTTGGCGCCGATCTCGATGCGCGAATGCAGGTCGGTGACGTCGTCATTGTTCATGCGGATGCAGCCGGACGAAACGTCGAGCCCGATCGTCCAGGGCTCGACCGTGCCGTGGATGCGGTAGATCGTGTCCTGGTCGCCCTCGTAGAGATAAAGCGCGCGGGAGCCGAGCGGATTGTCCGGCCCGCCGGGCATGCCGGCCGCCCATTTGGCGGCGTTCGGGTCGCGGGCCACCATCTCGGCCGGCGGTGTCCAGGTCGGCCATTCCGCCGTGCGTCCGACGCGCACGATTCCGGCCCAGCCGAAGCCCTCGCGGCCGACGCCGATGCCGTAGCGGATCGCCTGGCCGCCCGGCTGCACCAGGTAGAGGAAATGCTGGTTGCCGTCGATGATGATGGTGCCGGGTTGCTCCGCCGTGCGGAACGGCACCACCTGGCGGCGGAAGGCTTCCGGCAGCTGGTTGTTGCGGGCGAAGTATTGCCGCGCTTTCTTCTTGTCGTAATTCACCCACTTCTTGGTGCGGGCATCATAGATCTGCGTCTGTGCCAGTGCGGCCAGCGGACCGAGGCAGAGCGCGGCAGCAAGAACGGCAGCACCGAGCTTGCGCCGCGTCCATGCCGGCTGATCCTTGCTGACAGGACGGTTATGGTCGGATGTCGCGGTCATGGCTTGGCCCACCCGTCGATGCGCGCTGCGTTGTCCTCGGCCCATTTCTTCGCGTAGTCGGCCGGCGCCTGCCGCTCGACCTCCAGCGCGTAGCTCATCTTCGTCACTTCCTCCGGCGAGAAATCCACCTTCTCCAGGAACTTCGCGATGTCAGGGTGCTTCTTGCCGAAGGCGGTGGCATAGGCGATCTGGAAATGCGCCGCCTCCCAGGCGGTCGAGGCGCTGGATTTCGAGACCCAGAGCGGGTCGCTCGGCGGCACGATCTTCCACTTGGCGGCATCGTGCGGCGGCTCTTCGAGCCTGGCAATCTGGTGCAGCTCGAACACATGGTGCGGCGCGTAGCAGTAAAACACCATCGGCCGCCCGGTCGCGACCGCCGCGTCCACCGCCGCCATTGCCACTTCCTCTTCCGCCTCGAACAGCGTCAGGGTTTCGCCATAGCCGTAGCCCGCCGCCCGCGCCCGCTCGATGCCGGTTGAAAGCCAGGTCGCAGCCCCGATCCACATCTCGCCCTTGCCGTCGCCGTCGGTGTCGAGGATCTTGGTTTTCTCGGGGTCGCTGAGATCGGCGACCGTCTTGATCGTCGCGGCGGCTTCCGGCGTGGCGCAAAGCCCCTGCCAGGCCGGCACACTGCGTTCCGTCAGCTGACCGACACCCTTGTCGGTCACGTATTTGCGCACGACATCCTCGAAATTCGGGCGCCAGACTTCCGGCTGGATATCGACCGTGCCCGTCTCGAAGCCGACGAAGGCATTGAGTGTGCCGAGTTCCTTGACCTCGGCATCGAGCCCGAACTTCTTGGCGATGCCCACTTTCAGGATATTGGCCGTCGCCTGGCCCGACGGCCAGTTCGGCATGGCGATCACCAGGTCGGCGGCAGTGACCGGCACGGTCACGGACGCGGCAAGCATGACAGCCAGCGCCGCTGGCAGAAACCTCGACTTTCCCTTCACAGTCCCCTCCGGCCTCGAGCAATCGATGCGAATGACGTCGTGAATGCGTATCAGGAATGCGTCCAAGTTCCGGGGCACGCGAGGCGCGCGCCACGGCTATGCGAATGCTATCAAAGTGATACAGCGACCTTTGCGGGTCCGGTAAGACCGCGGCGCTGCAGTGTTCCCTGTGCCGTCTGCCGGCATCTTCGTTTCTTGGCCGGCAGGATGCATAGAACGACGGCCTTCGTCAACGATCCGGCTACACCGCACGTTGCATGGGGAGGGCCTCTTCATCGGCGTTCACGCCGCGGCACCGCGCGAGACCGCAAGCATTGCATGCCGGAGTTCGTGGAGCCTACGGCTCTGCCGCACGGGCAGCCTCTTTCCCGATGGCGCGCCGCGCCCTGAAATCGCGCAGGGCGAACTGGCCTGCAACCAACCAAATCGCCAGCTCAAGCGCAAAGGTCCAGTGCAGCAGGAAGTTCAGATACCAGGGCTTATAGACCGCCTGCACATGCACCAGGTTCACCCGGAGATCGGCGAAGGGAAAGAGCCAGCGGACATCTGCCGCGATCGAATCCATCACCAGATGCAGGAAGCACGCTGATGAGCCCGACACCGACGAGGACGAGCTGATTGCGTCGCCCGGTGGCGATGAGGAGAAGCGCGATCGCCGCCGCCAGCACCAGCCAGAAGACCGGCGTATGCACCCAGTAGTCGTGATGCGGCGTGCGGCGCTGGTCGATCAGGTAGAAATAGGCGAGATCGAAATCCGGCAGAACGGAACAGAGCAGCCCGATGCCGAAGATGGCGCGGGCCTGCGAGGGATTGCGACGCGCAAAGGGGCGGCTCAGCAGATAGCCTGCCGGCAGATGGGCAATGAACAAGGCAGGTTTCCTCCTGAAGCGCAATCCCGCGGAACCGCGTCTTTCACACCCGCAGTCGAGGCGTGAATGCTTGAGGATTTGCAACCGAAAATGTCGGATTCGTGGCTGTTGCCCACAGCCGCCGCTGCCAGCGGGTGCTACCAGTTGCCCGGATCAGCACTGTGATCGATGCTGGCGAATTCGTCGGCCTTTTCCCGGTCGAGCGTCAGGCTGGTGGCGTTCTTCGCCTCATCGGTGACGGCGTAGGTGAGCGGCGCCGGCTCGCGCGTCAGATACTGGTACATCAGAAGTGCTGCTTCCTCGGCGCTATCGGCCTCGAACTCCCTGACAACGCTGACGGAAAACTTGCGCATGGCCGACCCCTGCTCTTTGAACGCTCCTATGAGATGGCGCGCCCGCGCCCGGCGTCAATGCGTCGACGTCAATGCGTCGGCATCAATGTGTCACGGGCCCATCCGCCTTCTTCCAGGCGGCAATGCCGCCCTCGATATGGCAGGCGGTGGTGAGGCCGGCGGCCTGGGCGGCCTCCACGGCCATGGCGGAGCGCTCGCCGTAGGCGCAGTAGAAGACGATGCGTTTGCCCGTTGCCTCCGCCAGTTCGTGCAGCACGCCGCCGGTCGCGATGTTCTGCTCGAGGTCCGGATAGGGCGCGTGCAGCGAGCCGGGAATGACCCCGTGCTTTTCCCGCTCGGCCTTCTCGCGCAGGTCGACCAGCGCGATCTTCGCCCGGCCGCAGAGCGCCAGCGCCTCCTTGGCCGAAAGCGCCCAGCCACGCCGCGCGATCTCGTCCTGGTGCAGGCCGATGTGGACGTTGGCCGGCACCGCCACATCCATCATCTTCGGGTTCGGCAGCTTGAGGTTGTTCATCAGGTCGACATATTCGTCGACGGATTTCACCCTGAGACGTGGATTGAAGTGCTTCTCTTCGCCGATGGTCGAAACCGTGTCGCCCTTGTAGTCGTGCGCCGGGTAGACGAGCGTCTCGTCCGGCAGCTTCAGGAGCTTGTTGAAGATCGAGTCATATTGCTGGCGCGGGTCGCCGTTCTGGAAATCCGTGCGCCCGGTGCCGCGGATCAAGAGCGTGTCACCGGTAAAGACCCGCCGCCCCATGTCGCCGCCCATCAGGAAGGAATAGGAATCGTCGGTATGGCCGGGCGTATAGAGCACGTCGAGGCTGAGACCCTCGATCGACACCCGGTCGCCCTCCGCAACCCGCATGGAAACGACGTCGGCCGCCGTCTGCTCGCCCATCACGGTGATGCAATGGGTCTGGTCGCGCAGCGCCCCGAGGCCGGTGATGTGATCGGCATGGAGATGGGTGTCGACGGCCTTGACCAGCCGGAGATCGAGTTCGCGGACGAGCTGCAGGTAACGCTCGACCTTTTCCAACACCGGATCGATGATCAGCGCCTCGCCGCCCTGCCGGCTGGCGATCAGGTAGGTATAGGTGCCGGACACGCTGTCGAACAATTGACGGAAGATCATCGGCGGCTCCTTGGCTGACGATAACGCGGCTTCCAATCGGGGCGCGATGGCAAAGAGAGGAGGTCGCCTCTCATCCGCACAGGTGAGGAGGTTTGCCCCTCATCCGCGCGGTGAGGGAGAAGCCCCTCATCCGCCTGCCGGCACCTTCTCCCCGCAAGCGGGGCGAAGGGACGTTGCCGCACGCCCGAGTTTCCCCTCTCCCCCGTGCGGAGAGTACCAAGTTTGCACTGCGACCGCTCCAGCCGGAGCCTCCAAACATTGGAGAAGGCAAAGAGCCAGACGGGTGCAACGGGTCTCCTTCTCCCCGCCTGCGGGGAGAAGGTGCCGGCAGGCGGATGAGGGGCAATTCCCTCACCGCGGGGATGAGGGCGCATCCCTCACAGAGTGGATGTCCTCACCCTTTGCCGATGCGACGCCTCAGCCCTTCGGCTGCGGCACGATGCGGATATAGGGCTTCGGCGCGCGCCAGCCTTCCGGATAGACCTTGCGGGCGTCCTCGTCGCTGACCGAACCGGCGATGATGACGTCGTCGCCCTGTTTCCAGTTCACCGGCGTCGCCACCTTGTGCTTGGCCGTCAGCTGCAGCGAGTCGATGACGCGCAGCACCTCGTCGAAGTTGCGGCCGGTGGTCATCGGGTAGATGAGGATCAGCTTGATCTTCTTGTCCGGGCCGATGACGAAGACGTTGCGCACCGTCTGGTTGTCGGCAGGCGTGCGCTGCGTCGGATCGCCCGAGACGGGGGCCGGCAGCATGCCGTAGAGCTTCGAGACGGTGTAGTCGACGTCGGCGATCATCGGGAAGTTCGGCGCATGGCCCTGCGTTTCCTCGATGTCGGCGGCCCAGCCGGCATGCCGGTCGAGCGGATCGACGGAGAGGCCGATGATCTTGACGCCGCGCCGGTCGAATTCCGGCTTGATGCGCGCCATGTAGCCGAGCTCGGTGGTGCAGACGGGCGTATAGTCCTTGGGGTGCGAGAACAGGACCGCCCAGGAGTCGCCGATCCAGTCGTGAAACCGGATGGTGCCATCGGTCGTTCCGACCTCGAAGTCCGGTGCGAGGTCATTGATTGCAAGCGTCACGATACCCTCCAATGTGTGTGAGCGCCGCGCCCGCCGGGCGCGATGGAAGCACTCCATTTTCTTGACAGCGCCGCGTTCGGCAAGGCGCCAAACGGCCGCTGTAATCCTCTGCTTTCGTCCATTGTTTACGCTCCGGCGACAACCGTCCGGAGGAAAAATTCCTTTAGAAAATCAAATCATTACGGCAGCCCTGGAGCACGCCGGGAAGCCCGGCGCCAAGGCGCGATGTCCAGTGTGCCACTTTTGCCGCTTAAGGCAACCGGAAAGACGCAGCCTTGCAACCGGCCGGATCGAGGCTTGCATCATCGATCGTCGGTCGCCGCGGCAGGCCAGCCACGCGTCGAAATGTTGTCGCAACGCCGGCCTCGCCGCTGCACGCGTGTGCAGACGCGCCAAGCGCCATTGATCTTATCCTTGGCAATTCGACACTGCGGACATCGCTCGCCGGTTTCATCCGCCAATCCCGGAAGGTTCGCATCCGACGGGCGAGTTGAGCAGGCTCGTATGCCTGTCGCTGCTACTCTTTCTTCATTCGGAATTTCTCGTGACAGCTGCCGCAATTCGTGGTTACCGCGTTGAACTGCGTCTTAAATGCTTCGAGATCCTGCGGATTGGCAGCGACGGCAGCGGCCGCAGCCACCCGGAATTTCTCGGCAGCCGCCTTGAACGCGGTCATATCTTGCCAAATTGCCGGCAAGGCGGCCGTGTCTCCGGTTTCGCTGCCGGCGGGAAACAAGACGTCCACGTCGAATTTTTCTGCGTTCTCGCTAAGGCCCTTGAGGGCGGTCATGGCAACGGCAGCGTCAAACGGTTTTTCTCCCTTGACCATGGGAGCGACGGTGCCGACCAGTCTACCGCGCTCCTTCATGATAGCCTTGCGATCTGCAATTGGATCAGCGAAGGCGCTGGAGCCCGTAAGCGCGAGTGCGGCGATGGCAAGAATGAGCGTTCTCATGAGCAAACCCTCTGGATTGCGGTTGAGCGGCATGACGAAACCCAACTAAAATACACGCAAAAAATTCACCGCCCCAATTCACGCTTTCGTGTTGTTCTGGTTTGGAATTTCGCAATTCCTGACGGAAAACCGCTGCACACTTTTCCTGGAATTGCTTGTCTTATGACATTGGCTGCCGAACAGGTCAGAACGGAACCGCTGCGGGAGGGTCGCCGCCCTCCCGCAGCGGCGAGGGTCGGATCGTTGGAATTGCGGACCTTTTGATGGGTCGAGCTAGAGTCGGATCGCCCTCGTCTTTCCCTTGAGGCCTGAACGGATACCCGGAGTTCGGCTCCGGATGACAAGCACAGGACAAGCGAAAGATGATGAACGATAGCATCGGGGTCGACATCTCGAAAGACCATCTCGACGTCCACAGGCTGAGCGACGGTGTGAGCCGGCGCTTCGCCAACGAC
>NZ_FMXF01000031.1:0-67874 GCF_900103435.1 Sinorhizobium sp. NFACC03 | reverse complement strand
CGCCTGACCGACAAACTTGCGCTTCTACCAAGCGTCGCAGAGATCCGCTATCTGATCACACGGCTCCTACTGCGACCGCCGATGAGGACGACCTTGCCAATCATGTCCCACAGACCAGACACGGTCCGCTCAGCCGCCTTCCTCAGATGTGCCTTGAGCTTGGAGAAGGCCTTTTCGATGGGGTTGAAGTCGGGACTGTAGGGCGGCAGGAACACCATCGTTGCGCCCGCCGCTTCGATTGACGCTCTTGCTGCTGGCCGTTTGTGGCTGGAAAGATTGTCGAGGATCACGATGTCACCGGGTTTCAATGTCGGGACCAGGACCTGAGCGACATAGGCCTCGAACCACTCGCCATTGATCGGACCGTCGATGACCAAAGGCGCGACCATTCCGGTGTTTCGTAGACCGGCGACAAGCGTCGTCGTCTTGCGATGGCCATGCGGGAAACACATCCGTAGCCGCTCACCTCTGGTGCATCTTCCATGAGTGCGGGGCCATGTTGGTCGCGGTCCATATTTCATCGATGAACACGAGCCGCGACGGATCAAGATCGAGTTGCTCGTCGAACCACCGCTGACGGAGTTCCAAGACGTCTGGGCGTGCTTGCTCTATCGCGTGGCCAGTCTTTTTTGCGCGTCTGATTGTGCCGGACAAGGAAACGGTGCAGCGCCGACTTGCTGATGGCGATGCCCTGAGCTGCAAGGGCATCACGAAGTTCGAACAAGGTGCCGTCCCGGTGTTCCTCAAGCCACGACATGATCGCGTTGGCGTTGGCTTCGGTTTTTTACGAATGACGGTCTCCACCCAGCGGACCCGGTCGAACATGGCCCTGACGGACTTGCAGGTTTCGCCACCGGCTCACGCTGGCCGCACTGACGCCAAAGCGCTCGGCAGCCTCTCTGTGCGACGCTCCGGCAGAGGGCAAGAACACATGCGCGAAGATCAACGGAAAGGGCTTTCGACATTATCTGCCGACCTCCATCGGCAGAAAGTTTGAATCAGAACCGCTGCGAAGCTGAAAAGAACAATTTATTTCGTCCTGCTTCCGACGCCTAATTGCTGTCAAAGGATGTAACGGTTTCGTGGTGTCACGACAGTTATTGTTCGGCCGATAACTGCCGTCATCTTCCGTTTCTTATGCAAAAACATAACGAGTTTGGTGAGAGCAAGATCATACAAGACGTCTATAGCGACTGCACGTAGCTTCACCGCGTTGATTTAACTCTTTTCTGCGGGATTACTATGGATAGTCACGCGGTTTTTGCCGTCTCGGCGCCGACGCAATACTTGGTCGTTGTCGGCCGCTTCAGGGTTCGTTTTGAACGCGCTTGCCAGATGCAGAGCCGTTGGCCGGAAGGAGTCGCGGGTCTCGCCATCGATTGGGCCTGGCACAGTTGGGCCGGCGACACGCATTCGTCTTCTGAACGTTGAGCGCCGCTGAATATCTCTTCTTGATCTAACCGAGGCTAAGGCAATGTCCAGCAAGCATCTCACACATGCCAACGGCGCGCCCGTGGCCGACAACCTGAACATCCTGACGGCGGGGCCGCGCGGGCCGGCCCTGCTTCAGGACATCTGGCTGATCGAGAAGCTCGCGCATTTCGACCGGGAGGTGATTCCGGAGCGACGCATGCATGCGAAAGGATCGGGCGCCTACGGGACCTTCACGGTCACATCGGATATCACCCGCTTCACCAAGGCGGGGCTGTTTGGTGAGATCGGGAAGCAGACGCCCGTCTTCCTGCGCTTTTCAACGGTTGCAGGGGAGCGCGGCGCCGCCGATGCCGAGCGCGACATCCGCGGCTTTGCCGTCAAGTTCTATACTGACGAGGGCAACTGGGACCTCGTCGGCAACAACACGCCCGTGTTCTTTTTCCGCGACCCGCTGCGCTTTCCCGATCTCAACCACGCGGTCAAGCGCGATCCACACACGGGCATGCGCAGCGCCAACAACAACTGGGACTTCTGGACGCTGCTGCCCGAAGCGCTGCATCAGGTCACCATCGTCATGAGCGACCGGGGCATCCCGAAGTCGTACCGCGCCATGCACGGCTTCGGTTCTCACACCTTCAGCATGATCAACGCCGCCAACCAGCGCGTCTGGGTGAAGTTCCACTTCCGCTCTGAGCAGGGCATCGACAATCTCACTGACGAGGAGGCGGCGGCCGTCATCGGCAGCGATCGCGAGAGCCACCAGCGCGACCTGTTTCTTGCAGTCGACAGGGGCGAGTTTCCAAGGTGGACGCTATGCATCCAGGTGATGACCGAGCAACAGGCGCGGCAGCATCGGCACAATCCGTTCGATCTCACCAAGGTCTGGCCGCATGCGGACTATCCGTTGATCGAGGTCGGTGTGCTCGAACTTGAGCGCAACCCGGACAACGTCTTTTCCGAAGTCGAGCAAGCGGCCTTCAGTCCGGCCAATGTCGTGCCCGGCATCGGTTTTTCGCCGGACAGGATGCTGCAGGCGCGGCTGTTTTCCTATGGCGACGCGCAACGCTACCGGCTCGGCGTCAACTTCAATCACATACCGGTCAACGCGCCGAGGTGCCCGTTCCATTCGTTCCATCGCGATGGCGCGATGCGCACCGACGGCAATCTCGGCGCGACTAGGCACTATTACCCGAACTCGTACTCGCAATGGGAGGTGCAGCCCGGCGAAGTGGAGCCGCCGCTTCCGGTCGAGGGCGACATCCGCCACTGGGATCACCGTGCCGACGAGGATCACTTCGAGCAGCCCGGCAACCTCTTTCGCTTGATGACTGCGAGGCAGCAACAAGCCTTGTTCGAGAACACCGCGCGCAGCATCGCCGGCGCCGACCTGCACATCAAGCGGCGGCATGTCGCCAACTGTGCGAAAGCCGATCCTCGCTACGGCGCCGGTGTGGCAGCCGCCATTGGAATTTTGATCACCGACGCCGCAGAATAGCCGCCCCAAGCGCGGCCCTCACGCCGTGCGCGCCGATTCGAAGCAACAAATTCAACCGAACCGATATGAGAGCAGCAGTTCATGTCTGTGCACAGGCGCATTGGCATCATTCTCGGCGGCGGCGTGGCGCTTGCGCTCTACGCCAGTTCCGCCGGCGCACATGTGAAGTGGTTTGCGCCCTATATCGTCGGCGCCGAGCCGCAGCCGGTATCAGGCGTTCTTGCCAATCCCTGGTTCTGGTCCGGTGTGATCCTGGTCACCGTCTTCTTCGTGGCGACGCGCCTTGCGGAGATCAGCGCTCTTGGCGCCAGCGCGCACGACGTCATCGACCGGGCGACGGCGCCCTTGTGGCTGAGGCTCGATGACTATGTGCGGGCGACGGTCGCCGCTTTCTTCATTGCCATCTTCTCGGTCGGCGGCGTCTACCTGACGCCCGATCTGAAGACTCCCGCCGAATGGGTGTCGTGGCTGCAACTGCTTATTGCCGTCTACATCTTCTTCCGCGCCACCATGCCGCTCGCCGGTATCGGCATCATAACGCTGTGGCTCCTGGCGCTGCGCGACTACGATATCTTCCACCTCTTCGACTACCTTGCGCTTGGCCTCGGCGTTGCCGCCTATTTGATCATGGAGCCATCGCGGAACGAAGCGTTGCGCTCGCACCGGTTCGAGGCGTTGCGTTGGGGCCTTGCCGTCGCGCTCATGTGGTCGAGTCTCGAAAAGTTCGCCTATCCGATCTGGTTCTATCCCCTGGTGGAGGAAAAGCCGTTCCTGACCTTCGGCCTGCCGCGAGACGTCTTCATTCCGATGGCCGGCGTTGCCGAGTTCACCATGGGCTTCGGTCTGCTGTGGACACCGCTCATCCGGCGATTGTCGGCAATTGCGCTGCTGGTCATTTTTACCGCCGCGGTCTGGCCTTTCGGCAGGATCGACCTGATCGGTCACGGCCTCATCATGGCGATCCTGGTGGCCGTAGCCTGTGATCGCTGCCGAAAGACCCGGTTCCTGCCATCCTTGAAGGCTCACATCCCTGCGATACCGGGCGGTATCGCGATGGCCCTGGTGCTGTTTGCTGTCGCATATTGGGGGCTTCACGGGATGTTCTATGGCGCCGAATACTCGGCGCAGGCAGCCGGCGAACGCGCGACCCATTCATTTGATCCCGACCATCCACATGGCCTGCGCGCCGAGGACAGCATGGGAGCGCTACCGACGAAACAGTAGGCAAGCGCGGTGACGGGCGCTCGAACTGAAGGGGTATACCGCCATCGGCGGCTCCGTGACTGCCCGGACGCGTTTGCATCGAAGGCTAGACCACACAACCAGGCAAACTGAAAAGAAAGGAACTATTCCCATGCTTCGAAAACTTGCAACCGCCGCGCTAGTTGCCGGAACGGCATCGCTTTGGCTGAGCGCCGCTGTTGCCCACTCGATAAAGGCCGAGCCTTCCGAGGCTGTCCATGCCGCCTTCGATATCGTTGAAACAAGTATCGCCACGAAGGGCGAAAAGGCCGTTTTCACCACGCGCGTCCGCGGCGAGGCCGGCAAGGACAAGCCCGACGCGACGGGTAAGTTCGAGGGCTCGAGCGTATATGCCTATGTCTGGCCGACAAGCCTCGACAGCGGCGAGATCGGCTTCGACAACGGCCAGGGGATCGTCGCCCTCGCCGTCACCTTCCATCCGGATTTCGACGACGCCTCCAAGGGTGGCAAGAATCGCCACATCTGGCATCCGCACTGGGTGGTGCTTTCCGAAGACAAGGCGTGCGGCGGCGGGTTGAAGGTCGTCGACATCCCTGAGGGCGCCAAGCCGAAGGTGCCGAAGACCTGGCCGGGCGTGCCGCTGCTGATCGACAGCCCCGAATATCCGACCAGCTTCAAGGGCGAGACGGTCGACGTGGAAATCCCGCTGTCGCTGATCGGCGGCATCAAGGGCGCGTCCTATGACGGCGTCACGGCCGGCCTCAAGGTCAACGGCAACCTACACGCGCCGCTCCTGTGCGTCGACAACGTCTTCAAGGTCGCATCCGGAAATCTCAGCCTGCCCGGCAAGGTCACGGACGCCGAGTAGCTGAAGCAGGGTCGGTCCGGCGACTGCCGTCGCCGAACTGACAATTCCTCCCCTCCAGGCAAACGAATGGAAAGAACATGGCAAGAATTACCCTCATCGACCCGTCCAATGCAACGGGAACCACCAACGAGCAGCTGTTGCAGATCAAAGCCGCCTTTGGAATGGTGCCGAACATGTTCAAGGCCGCGGCCAATTCGCCAGCGGCGCTGACCAGCATGTGGGGGACGTTCGGGGCGCTTGGCAGCGGCCGGCTCGGCGCCAGGCTCGGCGAAGAGATCGCAGTGGCAATCGCCGACCGCAATAATTGCAGCTATTGCCTCGCCGCCCACACCGGCCTCGGTCGCAAGGCCGGAGCGACCGTGCACGGGCGTCGGGAGGACCGGGGATATTGCCAGCCTAGCGGCACGTAGAAGCGTCGAGCCGCGCCTACGTGCTAGCCGTCAGCGGCCGTTGGAATCGAACTCTCAATACGCCTCCGTGACCAGATGTTCGACCTTCATCATCTGGGATCGCATAGTGTATCTTGTGGAGCGAAATTTTAAGTGCACTTCAGTGTGAGATTACACCGCCCCGGGATTCTGCTTTGACCATTCACGGTAAAGTCGTTCGCTTCGGCTTTACCGACGATTACATATCGTCTGTCGATCGCAAGCTTGTCGAACTCGACTTGGAGCGAGGCAGTCCATTTCTTAGGCGATCGCGTACCGTATCAACTGGCATTTCGCACGGTTGGCTGCGTCCGTCGATTAGCGTGGTGATATGATGGGCCCGGCTGGAGTCGAACCTGCAACCAATTGGTTATGAGCTGACGCAGTCAGTCCAACGTAGCTTCCCCGTCCACGGCGTCTGTTCGTTTCCTTTCAAGAACAGGGATAGGAGCGCCATGTTGCCGGCTTCCGCTTGTCTCAGATGGATGGAAGATGGAAGCTCGGCTGCCTCTGTCGCTGAGACGGGAATGTGACCTACTGCGGACATCGCGCGAAAAGAGGGCCGTTGGTATCCTTCAAGACGACGCCCCCACATCCCCGCCTGGCTCCCTCAAGTCTATTCGATTGCTGTTTGTGCTCCTAAAAAGCTGAGGGCGCTGTCCAACACTGAAGGATTTAGCGGCTGGCCTTGAACGCCTCAGCCCGCTCTTCGCGTTCGCTCTGATAGGCGGGATTTAGCTCGGTAATCAGATCTTTGCGCTGGAGTGGTTGGCCGCAGCTTTCACAAACTGGCCCAAGTCCTGCGGGCTTCCCGCAGGTGCGGTGCAGGTAATTGACCGCCCGGCCTTCATCCGGTGACTTGCACCATCTCTCTCCCCATGCCCGCAGCGCCAGGATGACAGGGTAAAAGGCCTCGCCCTTCTCGGTCAGATGATACTCGTAGCGTGGCGGCCGCTCGGTGTAGCGGCGGCGCTCCACCAGGCCGTCTTCCTGCAGTTTCTTTAGGCGCGCTGCGATCATCTGCGGCGTCCCGCCAGTCTGCGCCTGGATTTCCTCAAAGCGATGAACGCGCATGAAGAGCTCGCGCAGGATCAGCACGGTCCAGCGGTCGCCGACTTCACCCTCGGAGCGGGCGATCGGGCAGAGCGTCATTTCAGCAGATTCCATCTTGTCACTTTCATTATCATAGGGACTTGTAGATATGATTTTCATAGCTAATATAAGAACTCGTTGAAACAAGCGCAACAGGCCAAGCGGCGTCGCGACGATCGCGACGCAATTTCGATGGCGAATTCACGCTTGTCCAGTAAACGAAAGAGCGCGCCCATGAGCGATCATGAAATCGTCGATTCTAGTTTTTCCGCAATCATCAACGCACCGTTCGAGAAGATCGACATTCCGAAATGGTGCTTCACCCTCCCTGAGGATGAATACCGGCGCTGCTCTCCGGCTCATATTGCCGCCGGTTTCGCGACGGCTCCGGACGGCAGGCGCCATGTCGATCAATGTCGAGACGATCGGCGGCAGTCTGATGGTCCAGCACTACGTCGAGACATTGGCTGAGAAGCATCACCTGATCCTCGAATCCGTTTCGGAGATATTCACGCCTACGGGCCGAACAACGATCCATGTGCTTTGGGAACTCAGCGCCAAACGCATCGACGACCGGACTTGCGAGTTCACGAACCACGTGCGCTCCAGAGCAACCGAAGAATTCAAGGCCTTCCTCGACAGACAGGGCATCCCTTTCGACGTCTTCCGCGCGCAACGACAGCCAAGGTCGATTGCCCATAACCAAGGCGAAACGCCGCTGTTCGCGTCGAGCATCGAGCGCGCCGCGCTCAACAACTGACGATCCGCAAATTCAACCGAGGTCTTAAACATGGCACAGCCAAACTATCCCATCGATCGGACGGCCTACCTGCTGGTCGATCCGTTCAACGATTTCCTTCACGAGGACGGGAAGGTCTTCCCGCAGCTCAAACCCGTGGCCGAGGAGGTCGGGTTGCTCGACAACCTCCGCCGGCTGGACAAGGCCATGCGCGCGGCCGGGGTCCAGGTTGCGATTGTTCCGCACCGGCGCTGGGAACCCGGAGATTATGAGAGTTGGGACCATCCCAGCCCCACCCAGCGCAAGATCATGGACCGTCACCACTTTGCCCGCGGCGAGTGGGGCGGAGAATTCCACCCTGATTTCGCGCCGAAGCCGGGCGACATCATCGCTTCCGAACATTGGGGGCAGAGCGGGTTCGCCAACACCGACCTCGACATGAAGCTCAAGCAGCATGGCATCACGCACGTCATCATTGTCGGCCTGATCGCCAACACCTGCATCGAGACCACCGCCAAATACGCGATGGAGCTCGGTTACCACGTCACGCTGGTGAAGGATGCGACTGCTGCCTTCGGCCACGCGCACATGCATGCCGCGCACGAAATCAATGGACCCACCTTCGCTCACGCCATTCGCACGACTGACGAAGTGATCAACGATTTATCCGGAAAGTGAGAAACGAAATGACCAAGTTTATGAGGACCCTTGCCGCCACCGCTGTAACGACCATACTGTCAACAACCGCTGTCGCTCAGGTGGCATATGCCACCGCTGTGACCACCACCATCAGCCAAGACGCCTCGATCCGTCCGTTCCCGAAAATCCACTATTCGCAGAAGGCGCTCAACGACCTTCGCAAGCGAATTTTGGCGACCCAGTGGCCCGAGAAGGAGACTGTACCGGACTCGTCCCAAGGTGTGCCGCTGGCGACGATGCAGGCGCTCGCCCGATACTGGGCGAAAGACTATGACTGGCGCAAGGTCGAGGCCAAGTTGAATGCCTTGCCCCAGTTCGTCACCACGATCGACGGGGAAGAAATTCACTTCATCCACGTCCGTTCGAAGAATCCCAATGCGCTGCCGGTGATCATCAACCATGGCTGGCCGGGTTCAATTATCGAGCAGATCAAGCTGGTCGGCCCACTGACGGATCCGGCAGCGTTCGGCGGCAAAGCCGAAGATTCATTCGACGTGGTGATCCCGTCGATGCCGGGATACGGCTTCTCCGGCAAACCGACTGCGACCGGGTGGGGTCCCGAGCGCATGGCCAAGGCCTGGGACGTGCTGATGAAGCGCCTCGGCTATCAGCGTTATGTCGCCCAGGGCGGCGACTGGGGCGCCTTCGTCGTGGACCAGATGGGCTTGCAAAAGCCTGCGGGGTTGCTCGCCATCCATACCAACATGCCCAGGGTTGTTCCGGCCGACATCGACAAGGCGACCCTGGCCGGTGATCCGCCGCCATCCGGTCTCTCAGCCGAGGAGAAGCGCGCCTACGAGCAGCTCCTCTATACGTACAAGCATGTGGCAATCTACAAGGTGATGGCGGAGCGGCCCCAGACCTTATACGGCCTTGCGGATTCTCCCGTCGCCCTCGCTGCTTATATGCTCGACCACGGCGACAACGGCAGCCAGCCCGCAGCGGCAGTCACCGAGGCCCTTAGCCGCCGCCAGAGCGCCACCGGCGAGCTAACGCGGGACGAGATCCTCGACAACATCACGCTCTACTGGCTGACCAATACGGGCGTGTCCGCGTCGCGCCTCTATTGGGAATACAAGGGAGGCTTCTTCAACGCGAAGGGCGTCAAGATCCCGGTAGCGGTGAGTGTCTTCCCCGGCGAGCAATATGAGGCGCCGCGCAGCTGGACCGAAAAGGCCTATCCCAACCTCATCTATTACGACCAGGCGGAAAAGGGCGGCCACTTCGCTGCCTGGGAGCAGCCGATGATTTTCGCTCAGGAGCTGAGGGCGGCGTTCAGATCGCTGCGCTGAACTGGAGGACGCGGACGACGGTTTCCTCCCGCCGTCCGCGTCCGCTCTAACTGCCTAGCTGCTCTGGGCTTCATCCAAATCGCCGACCGTCGAAGACAGCATCCACTTCGTTTTTGCCGCTGCCGATTGCCGCCTCATCGTGTCACGCTCGGTAGCCTTCAGAGTGCTCTGTATCTCTAAACGTCCAAGCGGTTGGATCGCTACATAAGCTTTCAAAATCGCCGGGCGCCAAAACAATGGCGATACATTGAGGTCGTCTCATGTGACCGTCAGTCATCCAGTCACGAGAGGTCTATGACCATGCTCATCAAGACGCTTGCCGCAGTTGCTGTCGCCACCTTGCTCGCCACGGGCGCCTTCGCCCAAGGCACCGGGGAGGTCCGCACCGCCCCGGTGTTCTTCCCCATCAAGAGCGAACCCCCACCCAAGCTGATCGTGGAGCCTCCGCTTCCCGAAGCGTTGGCCCGGGGCGCCGTGCTTATCCCGTACCGAACCGAGAATTTCCGTATCGTATCGGTGCTTGGAGCGGGCGCGAGTACAGTGTCTCCACGAGTCGGGCATCTGCACGTGACGGTCGACGACCTACCGTGGCGGTGGGCGGAAACGGGAGACACCAGCACGGTCGTCGTGGTCGGGCTGCCCGCCGGCGAGCACAAAGTGCGGATCGAGCTCGCGAGCCCCGAGCACAAGGTCTTCGCCGGAAAAACACTGGCGTTCACGGTGCCTGACACTGCGTCTCATCCGCACTGAAGACTACAGCGCCGCGCGTCTTGTCAGACACGCGGCGCTGTCCGATATGCCGCTGGCGAAAGTCGACAGCGATCGGGATTCCCGTTCAGGCTTCGCGGCGAAAAGGCAGAGGGAAGCCAAGGGAGCTTTTCTTACGAGCCCTGTAAGGGCTTGTTGCGCGTATCCGCCCATCACCGGCCATCGGTCTCGCCAACAGCTTCATGTGTCACCGGTCTCAATAGGCAGATTTGGCAGATTCCATGTCGCTCGCATGGCGATCGCATGCGAGGTCAGCGAAGGGCTTGTTGCTTAGTTGTTCACCTTCGGGAGAATCTAATCCAAGTGCAACATTGACGAGTGAAGAGTAGGGCACTACGCGCATTCGCGCAAATGCGCCATGAAGACCGCGGTGGGCGTTCGATAGCCCAAGCACTTGCGCGGGAGCGCATTCATATGGTGGGCGAGGGCGACGAGCTGTTGCTGACTGACAGCGGAGAGATCGGTATCGCCAGGCATGAAGCGGCGGATGCGCTTGTTGGTGTTTTCTACTGCACCTTTCTGCCAAGGCGCGCTGGGGTCGCAGAACCAGCTCCGCGCGCCATTTCTTTGATCGGCACTTTGCGTTCGACAAAGTGGAAGAGGCGGCGTCGATCAGTCAGATTCAGCTGCGAATAGCGTCGGGACATTCCAAAATCTCCAAGGGGAAACCATTGAAATCATTGGCATGTCGCACTTCAAATTAGAATGTACCCGCCCGTTACAGAAGATCGCATAATGTATCGTCGGGAACGGTTAGAGCCGATATCGGCACCATCACCAACGACTCCCCGGCGCGTTCATCGATTTTGCTAAGCAACCAGTTTATCCCGACGCAATCATCCCGAGACGATGTCCCGATCAGTGCCGGGCATCATTGCCAGCGGCTTTAGTCGGCACGTGCGAAAAGGTGCCGATCGCGAGCGCGCACTGGATCGGTCCAGTCACGCTCGAACCAGGCAGCTTCACCTGCCTGCGGCGGGAATTGAAGCTCGAGAGGGTGGCCGGTATCGTCTCCATCTTCGGCGGCGACGCGGAATCGATAGTGGTCGTACATCCGTAGCGCCTCGATCATGTAACTGGTCGCCACCGTGCGATCGCGGACCAAGACCAGATTTTCGCCGTTTTCTGAATCGGCCGGTTCGGAGAAATTGTATGAGCCGAGGTAGACCCGCGCCGTCGGCTTGTCGAAGTCGAGGACGATGAATTTGTGATGCATCCTTGTTCCGCGCTGATTGCCGTGGACGCCGGACAGCCCGGATGGTTCAGTTAGGAACGGCGGCGGGACGTTGCCCGTCAGTGCAGCGGCCCGCACCACGCGGCGACGATTGTCGGGGCTGAACACCGTCAGTCCGAGGTTATCGGCTGCGACCCGCCCATCCGCAATCCCCATGACATGCACATCCGGCTTCCGCAACGCTCGCCCCAACGCCGGGCCGATCGGTCCCCGCGTCGTCTGGCCAAGGAATGCAAGCGAAAAGAATACGCTCGAGCCGGCCGCGTCGATATCGGCGCCGATCTCATTGAGGAGTCCGTTGGCTTCGCTGTGCGGTGAAAAGGCAACCTTGGCGTCTATACCCTCCAAACCCAGGTCATGCCAACCGACGGAGCTGGCCGAGGCCATGAAATCCGCGGCACGCCGTGCCGTGAAGTAATTCTCGAAGGCGACGAAATAGTCTTCGACCGCCGTCGCACTGTGTACGGCGAGGCTATTGTTCGATTGGACATAAAAACCGCGCCAACTGTGGTTTGTCGAGCCGTAGATGACCGTGTTGAGGCCGCCCCCGCGAACCGCGATCGATTTGTGATGCTGCAGGTTCGCCATGTTCTGGCGCTTCACGTTTGCCGCTCCGGCCGAGGCGATCAGGCGCTCGGACGCATGGGTCTCGGGCGAGTCCGGACGTCCGTGTCCCTTGGTTCGGGCACTGTCGTCTATGATGACCTTGAGATTTGGACCGAGTGCTTCCAGCCGCTCGACGACTTCCGGAAGGTTGAGGTCGTACGCAATGACGCGGACCTCTGCGCCTGCGTCGCGCGCGCGTTCAAGCAGCGAGAGTGTTTCCGCGCGCGCTTCGAACCCCATCCAGCCGAACGCTCGCTCGGCATCGGTATGGGTGGGCACGAATGTCAGGCCCTCGTCAGCATCGGGCGGCACAAGCGTAATCAATTCTCCGCCGGCAGCGAAGTTGCGCACGAAGGCTTGCGATGAGACGAAACCTCGAGTGAAGGCGACGTTCATCTTGCCAGGGATGGTTTCACGCAGCAGAGCGAGCTCCGCCTCCTGTATCTCGCCGGCAGTGAGCATCCCGTCGTCGCCCATGAACATCGGCATCACTCGATAGACGAATGCGCCAGGTAGATTTGCATTGAAGGGAAAATGCACCCAGCGGAACTTTTGGATCGGCGCGTCTGTGGTGCGAATGCCGTCCTCGGGGACGTCCTGGCCGGGGAAACCGATGCGATTGCGCACGTTCTTGAAAAAATCGGTCCCCGGCTCGCGATACTGGATCGCAAATCCGACGAAGTTGGTCGGCGGCCGGCCACCCCTCCAGTCCATGCCCAGAAGCAGCATGCCGTCGCCACGGTGGATGGTGAGCGAAAATGGTGCCGCAGCGTTCTTGCCAGTGACCCGATAGTTCGTATCCACGCGCACCTCCCCCAATCGACTGGGGGGAAATCTATCACGGTTGTGCGACAGTATGGAGATGCCCGATAAAGTTTAACTCCAAGATTGGCACAGGCGCATTAAAAGGATCTGAGCGCGTCGGTTCACAGCGCGCGATCGCAAACTCTTCGAGGCCCGCTTCGAAGCATTGGACGAAATTGTCGGCGAAATGAAACTGGAGGGAAGCGATGAATCAGCAAGTTGACAGTGCAGGTGGCGCGCAGAACCGCACGTCAGTCGAGCGCAAAGGGGATCGCGAACTCGTCGTAACGCGGACATTCGATGCGCCGCCGAGCGCGGTTTACAGGGCCTGGAGCCAGCCCGAGCTGTTCCAGCGCTGGTGGGTGCCAAAATCGGCATCCGGCATTTCGCTCGTATCGTGCGATATGGACGTCCGTACCGGCGGCAAATATCGGCTGGAATTCGGCGCCGGCGGTTCGGACACCATGGCCTTCTACGGCAAGTATCTCGAAGTGGTGCCGAACGAGCGCATCGTCTGGACCAACGACGAGGGCGAAGAGGGCGCGGTCACGACCGTAACCTTCGAGGACCAGGGCGGGAAGACGCTGCTGACCTTCCACGAAATCTATCCGTCCAAGGAGGCACTTGAGGAAGCACTTCAGGCCTCGGCGACCGCATTGCCGGAGCAGCTGGAACAGCTCGACGAATTGCTTTCCAGCAAAGACGAGTAGTCGGAAAACTCGCCTCGGGGGAACGTATGCTCTTGGGAAGTGACTCCACCAGCCTTTCCGGCCCGAGCGAAGGCCTGTCAGCGGCGGGGGCCGAAAGGAGACGGACTGCCTTTGGAGTGCACGCGATGAAAGTTGACCTGCGTTCCCACTAGAACAGATGGCCGGTAGTCTTGCGAACCACATCATTGGCAACGAGAA
This sequence comes from Sinorhizobium sp. NFACC03, assembly GCF_900103435.1. Taxonomy (NCBI): domain Bacteria; kingdom Pseudomonadati; phylum Pseudomonadota; class Alphaproteobacteria; order Hyphomicrobiales; family Rhizobiaceae; genus Sinorhizobium; species Sinorhizobium sp. NFACC03. Next base: position 54,304 of record NZ_FMXF01000031.1, on the reverse strand, counting down.
GGGGGACGCTCCTCGCACGCAGCGCTGTCTCAGATCAGGACACGACGATCGCCTTGGCTGCTACCCGCCCTGTGTTGGACACTCCTTACCGCTGGCTGAGCGGCATCCGACGCTAACGGCAGTCGGAGATGAAGACTAACAGCGTGATTTTTTTGCACGCGGCCCTGTGAGGCAATCGTCATGTCGTTGGGTTGGTTTCGATCGGCAATGTGAAAACAAACGTCGATCCATGGGGTTCGTTTTTTTCTGCCCACAGACGTCCGCCGTGAGACTCGACGATCGAACGGCAGATCGCCAACCCCATGCCCATGCCGTCGTTCTTCGTGGTGAAGAACGGTTCGAAAATCCTGTCGGGGTTTTGGACCCCAGCGCCCCAATCGCTGACAGCGATGCGGATCGTGTCATCGATACGCGTCGCATGCAGGCTGACCATCCGCAGATCCGCAGTGGATGCCATCGCCTCTATGCCGTTTCGGATTAGGTTGACCAGTATCTGTTGAAGCTGGACGCGATCCATGGCGACCGGAGACAGGTCACCTTCGACATCGACCTGTATGCGGACGCGGCGCCGCATGGCCTCCTCGGCCATAAGGCTGCGCACTTCGGCAATGACTCTGTCCACCGTTGTGCTCATCCCAGGTTCAACCGACCTTGTGAACAATGCACGGATGCGGCTCACGACGTCTGCGGCGGCGTTTGCATCGCGAGTAATGCGTTCCACCGTCCTTTGCGCTCGCTCAAGGTTTGGCGGATCAGCAGATAGCCAGCGTTGGCACGCATGCGAATTTGTCACGATCGCTGCCAACGGCTGGTTCACCTCATGGGCGATCGAGGCGGAAAGTTCGGCAAGGCTAGCGGCTTGAGACGCACGCGCGAGACCATCGCGCGCAGCCCGCAAATCTTCCTGGGCCCGAACTTCGCTGTCTATGTCAATGCAAATGACGTTCCACTGGACGATCAGCCCCTCTGCGTCCCTCATGGGCGCTGCTCGGGTTTCCACCCAGCGATACTCTCCGTCCGACCGACGAAGTCGATGCTTCTGCGCATAGGGCGTGCCGGTCGACAAGGCATGGCCGCAGTTCTCATGGACCTGAGGCATATCGTCGGGATGGACGGCAGCACCAAGGGCGCCCGACGGCCTTGCTTCTCCCGAGGCGTCCGGCGCTTCCAACTTGTACCCCAGGTACTCGCGAAGCTGTTCGCTGCGGTAGACAGGATCACCGTTCGGGTCGGTGCATTCGACCATCGCAGGCAAGGTTTCAATGAGCTGTCGAAGCGAGCGCTCACGCTCGCGCAAGACCTGTTCTACACGGAGCTGATCGTCGATGTCGTGACAAATGCCGAACCATTGCAGGATCTGACCGGTGGCGTCCCGCAAGGGGGCGCCGCGGCCCGACATCCAGCGATAGACGCCATCGGCGCGGCGTAGCCGGTAGTTTAAGGAGAAGCTCTCGCCAGTGACGAAAGCCTCTCTAAGCGTGGCATCCATCTTCGCTGTGTCATCCGGGTGAAGCGCGGCCGTTATGGCAGCGGCGAGAACGCTGCCGGTCCCCTGATAGTCCTTCACGTCGTGGCCCAGGAATTCAATCAGGCTCTTGCTGAAGAAGACCGGTTCCCCATCCGTGTTTAACCGCCAGAGTGGGCTGGGCACCATATCGACCAGCTGCGAGAGTTCGCGTTCCCGATCGAATAGCCGTTGTTGGACGCGCACTTCGTCGTCGACATCGATGGCAACGGCATACCACTGCACGATCGTCCCGCTTTGATCGCGCAATGGCTCGCAGCGTCCATCCACCCAGCGGTATGCGCCGTCGGCGCGCAGCATGCGATATCTGTTGGAGAATGGTTCACCGGTGGAGAAGCCGTGCGTGGCGTTCTCACGCACGGAGGCAATATCGTCTGGATGGACGACAGAACGCATCATCGCGCCCGCGCGGGGCATGCCCGGCTTGTTCACGTCAACGGCATCGAATCCGAGGAAGTCCACCAACCGCTTGTTCAGAAAGCTCAGTTCACCGCTGGCGGTCTGGCGGGCGATGAAGGCCGGCACCATGTCGACGAGCAGGGATAGCTCGCGCTCGCGATCGTGCAATGCGTTTTGAGCCCGCATCTGATCGTCGATATCAAGCGAAACGCCATACCACTCCTCGATCTCTCCTTCCTGATTGCGACGAGGTTCGACCCGGCATTCCACCCAGCGATATCCGCTTTCAATTTCAAGCCAACGAAAGCGCAACGTCGCGCTACTGCCGGTTTCGAAACATCTTTGCAGCGTGTCCCCGACGGCCGAAGCGTCGTCCGGATGGATCAGCTTCTGAAGCAGACTTTCGATACTCTGCTCCCCGTGCGCTTCGAAGCTTGTGACAACCGAGCGGAAACGGTCTCGGAACTGTTTGTTGAAGTAGACTGAGCCGGTCGATGGCGTCGCGCTCCAGATGCGGACCGGCACTGCGTCGATCATCAGTTGAAGCTGCCTCTGACTACGGCGCAATGCGTCCTCGGCGTGGGTCAGATCATCGATGTCATGGCAAATGCCGTACCACTGAACGATCCGCCCTGATTGATCCCGCATTGGCTCTGCCCGGCTCGACATCCAGCGAAAGACGCCATCGGCCCGGCGCAGGCGATACCGCATAGCAAAGTCTTCACCGGTTTCGAGGCAATGTCGAAGCAGGTCGACGAATGCACCTGCCTCGGCGGGATGCACGGAGGCTTCGACCATGGCTGTCAGTCGGGTTTTTCCCGGTTTGTCCGTGTCACAAATGTCCAAGCCGAGAAAGTCGACCATGCGTTTGTTGAAGAAGGTCGGCTCGCCATCGGGGGTCAAGCGCCAAACGTGACTTGGCACCATGTTCACAAGGTGCAGCAGCTCCTGCTCCCGTTCGCGCAGTGCTGCCTGCGCGCTTACTGCGTCTTCGATGTCGACGGAAACGCCATACCATTGCAAGATCGTTCCGGCCTCGTCACGCAAGGGTGCAGCCCGGCTCTCGACCCATCGATGGGGACCATTTGCGCGCCGCTGACGATATCTGCCCGCAAAGGTCGTGCCCGCCTCGAAGGCGCGTTTCAGCGCCTCATCGGTGGCAGTGCGGTCATCCGGGTGAATGTCCGTCAAGGATCGTCTTCCGTTGGCCGCAACCAGATCCGTCAGCGCCAGCCCGGTCGTGTCGGTGGCCCACTTGTTGAGGTAGCTCGGCGTTCCGTCAGGCGTGGCGCTCCAAATGAGAGCCGGAACGGCGTCGATCAAGCGTTGCAGCCGGAGTTCGCTTTGACGAGCGGTGGCGAGTGCCAGTTGGTGCTGCCTGGAAATGGCTGCGACGACAAGCGCCGAGAATGCGGAAATGACGAGGAAGAGCTGCAGCATGACCTGCTGTTGCCTTTGCGATCCGGCATCACCGATAAACTGGCTGTCTCCGGATATCGTGAGCGCCATCGTAATCAGCGTCAGGAGCGTCAAGGCGACAGCGGCACCTCGGAATTCGAAACGTGCGGAGGCCCAAAGCAGAAACGGCAAAATGATATATGGAGAGGGGAAGAAGCGAGCACTCAAGGAAAGGGCGGCAACGCCCAGGAAGATGAGGCAGAGAACGGCAGCCTCCGTCCAGCGTTCGACAGATAGATTTGACTCTCCGCGCCAGGAGCGGACGAGGACCAGCACCAATGGTGCTACCAGCAAGATGCCTGTCGCATCTCCAATCCAGAACAGTGGCCACACGGACGCGAATGTCTGGGATTTCACGCCGAACCAGGCAAGGGTTGCGCTCCCGACGGTCGCGCTTGCGAATGGTGCTACTCCCGCCCCCAATATGACGAAAGCCAGGACCTGCTGGAGGGTTTCCAGTCGGACGGGGCGACCTGTGGCGCTGCTTACGAGCATCGCACCCACCGAAGCGCAGAGCGCGTTGCCGACGAAGATCAAAAATCCTGCGGGAAGTGGGCTGTGAAACCAGACAAGCTGGGCAAACATCTCGGCAAGGCAACCGCTGACGATCCACCATGGCCAACTGTAGGGAGAGGTGAGGATGAGTGTCGCCATAAATACGCCGCCGGGAGGCCAGATCGAGACGGTGATGCCCGGGACGATAGCGAGCACATTCGCGAATCCGCAGCCCAGCACGTAGGCTGCGAAGAACGCGACCAGATGCAACAGCTGTGGGCGGCTTGATCGAAACTGCCGCCACTGTGAAGCAGGCCCGAGGGACGGTCGGTCGGTGGGCGCGCGCGGCAACGCGCTCGCCGCGGGCCCTGGCGACGTTCGCTCGCGCCCCTGAATAGGCTGGCTGACTGTCTCTGAATGGCTGTCGCCAACTCTAGAAGCTGATTCCATCGGCTGCTCCGATCGGACAGAGAAAGCCTGGGCGCAGTAGGCCCTACCAAGGCAGTATAAACGCATTCGGATCGGACGAACCATTCACCCGTTTCCCTTGATCCTATCGCAATCACAGCCATGCCGCAGCCTATGGAAGTCCATGATGCCTGCGTGCGGTTTCACGCAGAACCTCGACCGAGCGCTTCGAGACGTCGCGGCGATCGGCAGGTGCGCCGGTCGATCGATCGGAACCATGCCTTGCGGGTGGTGACAAGGCTATCTTGACGAAGGCTGGCTCATCTGCCGGTCTCGCGACGAGACGATAGTCCCGTTTGTGCCGAAGCAACCATCTATCGGCCTGGCTGCAGTGCATTGGGGAACCGTCTTGCCGTCCAGGTCGCGCTGCCAGACGAGGCCGAGAGTTAGTCTTCGCCTATGCGCAGGTACAGCTTAGAATACACTGCCAGTTGTCATAGATTTCCATAGGATGCAGGGGAGACGCGGCGAGAATAGGATGGGCGGCTAGTTCGCGCAGTCCGGATATCGAGAACGACTGCTATGCAGAGCGCTGATAGTGGCTTCCTCGTCCTGCAGGAGAAGGCAATGACGAAAGCGTTCGACACACCTGACGAAATCGGGCTGGAAGCAATGCAGGCGGTGCGGATCATCGAAAGTGTGGTCGGCAACGCTTGGGCTGCGAACCCGGCCGGTGAGATCGTTTGCGTCAGCCCTGCGGTGCTGTCGCGGCTGGCCCTGACGCTTGAGGAGTTCAGCTCACAGTCGGATGGTGGTCCTCTCGGCTGGAGGAGAATGATCCATCCGGACGATTACGGACGGTCAATGGCGCTCTGGCACTGGTGCCTTGGATCGGGCGAGCACTTCAATATCGAGCATCGAACTCTGCGCAAAAGCGGCGCTTACGGTTGGAGCCGCACGTCTGCTCAGCCCTTGCGCGATGGTGATGATCGTATCCTTGGCTGGTACGGCGCCATAATCGACATCGAAACGTCCGCCGCGGCTACGCGTTTTGCCGATGCGGCGGAGGCGGCCGTGCAAGAATTGCCAAACTCATTGAGCGGAATTCACCCCGACGATCGAACTGCAGCGGCTCATGCCGCCGCGCGTGCGTTCTGGACGGGCGTTCCCCAGGTGACCAGGCACAGACAGCGACAGCCCGACGGCAAGTACCGGTGGACGGAAACCCGTGCCGAGCCCGGGTACTGCGTCAGCATCGACATCAATGAGCTGGTGACGGATCGCGAGCCTCGGATGGTTGCGGCATCCGATACCACTACCGAACGAGAACCGATACGGTCTGCGAGAGCTGTCGAAAGCATATTCGGCAACGGCTGGGCATTCGATGCGCACGGACGCTGGATCTATCTGCATCCATTTGCACAAAGCTCGCTCGGGGTCACTCCGGAGCAACTGAACACCTCGATTGACGAAGGACATACTGCCTGGAAGCAACTGCTGCATCCGGACGATTACGAGCGAACCGCGGCAGCATGGAAGCGTTGCCTGGAAACGGGGAATGATTTTAACGTTGAGTTTCGCTTCCGCCGCGTGTCCGGAAGTTATGTCTGGGCGAGAACTGCCGCCCGGGCCGCCCGCGACGCCCAAGGCCGCATCGTGGGGTGGTTCGGCATCGCGCTCGACATCGATGTTTACAAGAAGACCGTTGAGGCGTTGCGTGGCCGAGAGCTGGAGCTCTCGCAGCTTGTTGACATGGTCCCGGTTCACATCCGCCGACTGGCACCCAACGGGGAGCCGTCCTTTTTCAATAAGCGCTTGCTTGATTTCTTTGGATGGAAGGATCTCGCGCAGCTGGAAACACTGGCTGGCAGCAGGCTGGCGACGGCGATGCAAATGCTCGTGCATCCGGACGACTCCGCTCGCCTGCTGGAAGCGGTCCGCCATTCCATTGCGACAGGCGAATCTTACGGAATGAAATACCGTTTGCGCCGCTCGGACGGCGTGTACCGTTGGGTCGACGGACGCGCGGCGCCTCTGATCGATCAGGAGGGGGCGATCGTAAACTGGTATGCAATCTCGATAGACATCGATGATGAAATGCGTGCGCAAAACGCGTTGCGCGACCGAGAAAGGGAGCTCCTGCAGCTCGTCGACATCGTTCCCAGCCTGCTTTGGCGCCTGAACCGTCAGGGCGAGCCAACGTTTTTCAACAAGCGGCTGATGTGCTTTCTCGGTCTGGATGGAGCGAGTTCCGAGCAGCCGGAGCCGAGCCGCCTGGCGGCCGCCTTCGGAGCGTCCGTGCACCCGGACGATGCTTCCGGTCTCGAGGAAGCACTGAGCCGGTCCGTCGCCACCGGCGAGAACTTCTCAAAACGGTTTCGCCTGCGCCGGTCGGATGGCGTCTATCGCTGGGTTGAAAGCAATGCAGAACCCTTGCGCGACGATACTGGACAGATTGTGCAATGGTACGGGCTGTCACACGATATTGACGACCAATTGCGCGTCGAGGAAGCGCTGCGCGAAAGGGAGCGATCACTGTGGCAACTGGTTGAGACGTTGCCGGCGATGATCGACTGCGCCGCACCAAACGGCGAGCCGGTCTATCGCAGCCAACAGTTGCGGGAATTTCTCGGGTATAATCTTGAAGACCTGGATGGAACCGGGAAGTCACGGCTCGACGCAACGCTTGATGCCGGGGTGCATCCCGACGATGTCGCGGGCGTCAAGGAGAAGTATGCGCATTCCCTGGCCACCGGCGAACCCTACGCGCGCAAGCATCGTCTACGGAGGTTTGACGGTGCTTATCGGTGGGTCGAGACCAGAGCGGCCGCCATGCGCAATCTGGAGGGCGCAATCGTCCAATGGAACGTAATTTGCCTTGATATTGATGGAGAGGTCCAGGCCGAGGACGAATTGCGTCTTGCGCAGGAGAGACTTTCCAGAGCCAGTCAGTCGGCGAGCCTGGCCGAGCTTTCCGCATCAATCGCCCATGAAGTGAACCAACCATTGGCAGCGATCGTGGCCAACTCCAACGCCTGTCACCGTTGGCTGCTGGCCGAACCACCCAATCTCGATCGGGCAAAGATCACAGCCGAACGCATCATCCGTGACGCCAACTCTGCCGCAGAAGTCGTCAGCCGCATCCGCGCGCTGTTCAGACAGCGCGTCGAGCCGCAGAGCAATACCGATCTCGTCAACGTGATTGCCGAAGCCGTTCATCTCATCACGGAGGAGGCCATGCGCCGTCGCGTCCGCGTCGACGTTAATATCGAGCAAGCCCTCCCGAACGTTGCCGTGGACCAGGTGCATATCCAGCAGGTTCTGGTGAACCTCATACGCAACGGCATGGACGCGATGGAAGGCACCGTTCACGAACGCGTCGTAAGTGTCCGCGTCCATCGAGCGGGGAATTTTGTTGCAACCGAGGTCAGCGACCACGGCACGGGTGTCGATTTTCCTGAGCGAATATTCGAATCCTTCTTTACGACGAAAGTGAACGGAATGGGGATGGGCCTGGCAATTTGTCGTTCGATCATCGAGTCGCACGGGGGGCGGCTATGGGCACAAAACAATGAAACAAATGGTGCAACCTTCACGTTTACGTTGCCGATTGAAGTGGAAGCGGCGGCATGACGAACGACGAATACACAGTTTTCATCGTCGATGACGACAATCGGATCCGCGAGGCTCTGTGCGAGCTTTTGGCCTCACACGGTATCCAGTCGATCGCCTTCGGTTCGGCCGGAGACTATGTCAATTCAGAGAAACCAGACACGCCAGCCTGCCTGCTGTTGGATATCGAGTTGCCGGACATCAACGGTCTGGATCTTCAAAGTGAAATAGCGACAGGGGAACATCCACCGATCGTATTCATAACCGGTCACGGAGATATCCGTTCGTCGGTGCGCGCCATAAAGGATGGCGCGGTGGACTTTTTGACCAAACCGTTCACCGACGCGGACTTGATGGCCGCCATTCACACGGCCATTGCCCAAGACGAGGAAAGACGAGCCGAGCGCGCAGAGTTCGCAAAGCTGAGGCGGCGCTATCTCGACCTGACACCGCGCGAACGCGAGGTGCTGCCGCTGGTCATAAGCGGGCTACTCAACAAGCAGGCGGCCGCAGAACTCGGCATCAGCGAGGTGACCCTGCAGATCCACCGGCGAAATGTGATGCAGAAGATGAAGGCGGGCTCTTTTGCCGACTTGGTCCGGATCGCGGAACGTTTGAAGATCCCCATCACGCATGCCCGCAAGACCGGCGTGAAATCGATGGCTTTGCCGCATCGGCAGGTCGTCGCGATTGTTGACGACGATCCGAGATTGCTGGAGTCGCTGGAGGACCTTTTGGAGTCGGCCGGTTACTCGGCTCGCAGCTTTTCGTCGGGCCGATCGCTTCTTTCCGCTGGGCTACCGGGTTTGGATGCGCTCATCACGGATATCGGCATGCCGGGAATGGACGGGTTCGAACTTAGAGACTTGGTAAAGAGGAAAGAGCCGAGTCTGCCTGTTTTCCTGATGACTGGACGGCACGAGATCGCCGATCAGCTGAGTGTGCACGACCGGACTTGCTGCTTCAGAAAACCCTTCGATGCGAAGGTTCTGCTTGCCACGCTTGCCGCTGCATTGTCCGACCGAGACATGGAGGGGAGCGATGAAGCCTGAACTGCTGCTCAAACCGACGGTCGTTTCGCACGCGCACCGTCAAAGCGAACGCCCGCTCGTCGTGATCGTCGATGATGCGCGCGGGATGAAACAGAGGCCAATCTGATGCAACACGCTCAAACCAAGGCGGAAAAGCTTGCGGAACCTATCGTCTACGTCGTTGACGACGACGAGGCGATGCGGGAAGCGTTGCTCGATTTGTTCACGGTGACCCAAAAGCGGGCGACTGCCTTCTCGAACGGTCCAGAGTTCTTGGAGACTGCCGACATTCAGGCGCCCGGTTGCCTTGTCCTGGATCTGCGTATGCCGGGCGGCACCGGCCTGGACCTACAGGAACATCTCCTGCTTGCTGGGAGCCGGCTGCCTGTCATCTTTCTGACGGGTCACGCAGACATTCCGACAAGCGTAAAGGCGATGAAGGCTGGCGCCATGGATTTCCTCACCAAGCCTTTCTCCGACCAGGATCTCCTCGAGGCCGTAGATCGTGCCATAAAGCTCGACGCCGAGCGCCGCAAAGTCGAGGCGGAACGCGACCGGATCCAGGCGCTGGTGGATACCCTTTCTCCTCGCGAGCAGGAAGTGATGTTTGCCGTCGTGAGTGGCCTTATGAACAAGCAGGTGGCCTACCAACTCGGCATTAGCGAAATGACCGTAAAGCTCCATCGGATGAGCCTTATGCGCAAGATGCAGAGCCGTTCGCTGGCAGATCTCGTTCGGAAAACCGAACAGCTACGACGCAATTGAGCGACGCGCGGACCCGCAGGATTCGACCCTAGTCAAGAAAAGGAGGCCGCCTGCCCTTGGGCAAACGGCCCCTCGGTGTGCCGGCCTTGGGCGGCCGTGCCGCGGGGAGGGGACTGCGGCACTCAGATCATCACCTCCTGACGAAGGTGCCGGCCAAGGATGGTACTGGAAGCCTACCGTCTTTCACGCACCTGCATCACTATACGTTCGTTTAGCGAAGCGGATCGCGACGCGAAGCCGGTTGTTTGTTGGACACATCACGCTGCGGACCGCAATGGGGCCAGGACGGCCGGAAAAGAGGCGCGACCGACTCTTGCAGTCGCAAGCTCAGGCAGCGACCTCACTGAAGCAGTTCCGACTTCCTTACTAGGTCGCTGAATGTACGGGCCTGCATCTTCTTCATCGCGCTTGCGCGATGAAGCTTGACCATGATTTCGCTGATCCCCAGTTCGTATGCGGCCTGCTTGTTCATGAGACCTTGGGTGACAAGCTTCATTACCTGCCTCTCGCGGGGGGTGAGGCTGGCCGCGCACTGGCGGGCGTGTTTTCGCCTTGCAGTCACTTCCCGCTGCTTTTTTCCTTCCTCCATAGCTGCGGCCACCGCACAAAGCAGGTCATCCACCTCGAAGGGTTTCAACAGGAAATCGACGGCTCCCGCCTTCATGGCAGTGACGCTCGTCGGGACGTCTCCATCGCCGGTCATGAAAACGATCGGAAGGTCGAAGCCCGCATCCGACAGTTTCCTTTGATACTCGATACCGCTCATGCCGGGCAGTTTCACATCGAGCAACAGGCACCCTGCGGCCTCCGGGTCACCCCTTTCGTCGAAATCCGCGGTGTCGACGAAGGCTTCGGCCTGTATTCCTGAAGAACAGAAGAGTTCCAGCAGCGCCGAGCGAATCCTTTCATCGTCGTCGATGATGTGGACTATGTTCACGTCGGTGGCTGCTTCGATGGGGTTTGAGCGTTCGGGCATTGTTTAGCTCCCTTGATCGTCAGGTACCAACATCCACCCATTTTATCCGACGTGGTTCTGCTGGCTATAAAACGAAGGTTTGCTCTACCTCGACTGTCCGCCCGGTTGACCAGCCGCTGGCTTGGTGTCAGGCGCCGCAAAGCGAAACGCACGGTGCGATCGCCCGAAAGGTGACCTCGATCAGTTGTTCGGGAAATGCCAGGCGGGAAACCCCAATGAGGTTGCTCGCACATTCAGGCACCTCGGCTCCATACATCTCCTTGCGGACCTTGCCAGCAGCCGCAAATGCGGCATCGACATCGAGCACGTAGAGTGTCTCTTCGACCACATCGTCGAGTGAAGCGCCGAATTCGGCAAGCACGGCGACGGCATTGGCGTAGGTCTGCCGCATCTGCTCTTCCATGGTTGAAAAATCGACCGGTCTTCCGGATGGATCCAGTTTTGCCGGTGCGACGAGGTTGCCGGCCCAGTCGTGGCTTAGCTGGCCGGAGACATAGATGATGCCTTTAACCTGCACGGCCTGAGAGTAGCCGTAGGCTTTTTCCCAAGGCACACCGAAGTTTGCGGTCCGTTTTTTCGGGGAACACATGAAATCCTCCATTCCTTCCGGGTAGGCGGCGGCCGCAATTCGCAACCGCTCGAAGCTCAGTTCTGTTTCAGGTCACGTGTGGCGACGAAGGGCGCCGAGGCGCCCTTCCAACTCTCTACTTGGTGATAAAGCTGAGAATGTCCTGGTTGATGACGGCCGCGTGCGTGGTCGCCATGCCGTGAGGGAAGCCCTCGTAGATCTTGAGGATGGAGTTCTTCAGAAGTTGAGCTGAACGGGGGGCGGAAATTGCCAGCGGAACGACCTGGTCGTCATCGCCATGCAGTACCAGGGTCGGCACGTCGATCATCTTGAGGTCTTCGGTAAAGTCGGTTTCCGAGAAGGCCTTGACGCCAAGATAGTGGGCATTGGCGGCTCCCATCATCCCCTGTCGCCACCAATTGCGGCTTACGGCTGCAGATGGTGTGGCGCCAGGACGGTTGAAGCCGTAGAAGGGTCCGTTTGCGATGTCGTGATAGAGCTGCGCCCTGTTGGTTGCGAGCGCCTCGCGGTAGCCGTCAAGCGCTTCGATCGGGAGCCCCTCGGGGTTGGTCGGCGTCCTGAGCATAAGCGGTGGTACCGCGCCGATCAGGACGAGCTTGGCCACGCGGCCCTCGCCGTGACGGGCGACGTACCGGGTCGCTTCGCCACCACCCGTCGAATGCCCGATATGGATCGCGTCGCGCAAATCCAATTGCCGCACAAGAGAGGCTACGTCGGAAGCGTAATGGTCCATGTCATGGCCACCGCTCACCTGCTCGGATCGCCCGTGGCCACGGCGGTCATGGGCAATGACGCGATAGCCTTTTGCGAGGAAGAAAAGCATCTGGTTGTCCCAGTCATCTCCGCTCAACGGCCACCCGTGATGGAACACGATCGGCTGCGCGTCGCGTGACCCCCAATCCTTGAAGAAAATCCTGGTCCAATCTTCTGTCGTTACGTATCCGTGACCGGGTTGCTCGGCTGTCATGGCCAATCCTTTCTGGCTGGTTTTGCCGCATCAAATGATGCGTTCAAGCCGCGATGCTCAGCTCACGAAACACGGCCCTGACGTAGGCCCCTTCGCTAACACAAGACCGTTTTGACCCCCTGGCAGGAACCGTATTTCGGCGGGAGTAGCGGCTGGCAGGCGGCGTGAAGACGCTAGCACCTGGCGCATGGCGGGAAAGGTATACCTTGGTTTCGACGATCTCTCGCAGGCCGCATGGACCCTGATGGCGTGGTCACGAAAAGTGGCGTTGCGGCAGCCTAACCAAACGTCACGCCGCTGCCCGGACTTTCAAGGCGCAAGGCATACACCTCGATCGAGGTTGCGATGCAGTCCACCATATGAGACCCGAGGCGTTCGGTTTGCGCATGGCACCCTGCAGTGTCCACGAACTCTTGCGAGAGAAGTGCGGGACGGCGCAGGCGTTTGGTGAGTGCCTCGAGCTTGAAGGCCCTGTTGACGGCAGAAGCGATCACAGTGAAGTCGAGACGGTGTCTTGAACCGATGTTGCCGTAATTGACAGCGCCGAGGTGGATGCCCAAGCCGAAGCGCACGTGGTCGTCTTGCAGCCAAAGGCGAGACGGAGCCTGATACCCCTCCCGGACCGCCGCGATCGGGTCCATGCAGGCTTCCTTACGATCCATCGGAAAAATCGTCTCCGATAAATTTCAGGATTTCTCCGCCATGCTTTTCAATCGGTTCTCCGACGGCGTCGAAGAAGCTGTTCACCGATAATATGCGGCTGCGATCGCGTCCGCTTCGATAGGGAGTTCGAAGCGGCGGCTCTCAGGGTTGTCTAGAACACGGTGCGGCAAGTTTAGCCTCCTCGCTGCTAACCAGGGTCAACGGCCGATCGATGCCTCGCGGCGAAAAAGCGCCGTACGGGGCAACAATCGACCGTTGCTCAGGCCAAGGCAGTCGCCTGGTTCATTCCTGACAGAAGCTCTCGGTCAATAGTCCCACCAAGCCGGAACCCAGCGGTAAAGGTCGCCGGCGGTTGCGACACGGCCGACCGATGGGAACGGCATGTGTGTTGAAACCAGCCAGGAGCCAGTCTCCGCAAGCTCACGCATAAGCCGCAGCCGGACTCGGGTCGCCTCTTCAGGGTCGTGTTCGAAGCCGTTGTGCCACTCGGGGTGGTCGAAGGAGACGGGGAACAGGGCATCGCCGCCGAACATCAGCCGCTCGCCACCGGACGAAATGCGGACCACGCTGTGCCCGGGGGTGTGACCGCCGGTACGAGTGACCACCACGTCCGGTGCCACTTGGGCCTCTTCGTCAAAAGTCCGCAGATTGCTGCGATACGCTTTCAGAAAATCGAGGGACGCCTTGCGCGCCAGATCTGCGAGCGCCGGTGGCATGGCGGTAAGCGAGAAATCGGGCGCCTGCCAGAACTTGGTCTCGGCGGCGCACACGTGGACGCGAAGATCCGGGCGCATGCGCTCCTTCACGCCTTCTACGAGGAGCCCGCCGACATGGTCGAAGTGCATGTGCGTCAGCACCACGTCGGTCACGGCGGCAAGACTGACGCCGGCGGCTTCCAATCGATGGACGAACTGTCCGGCCCGCGGGAAATCGGGATACTCTTCGCCGAGACCGCTGTCGATGAGGATCGTCTGGTCGCCGCTGCGCACGACAACGGCGTTCAGCGCCCAATCGAAGGCAACCTTTGACAGAAACCTGTCATCGAGCCACGCGCCCCGCACCTCGGGGTCGGCGTTGGTGGCCATCGACTCGGCCGGTGGGGTCAAGATGCCATCGCTGATGACCAGTACGTCGATGTCACCGACCCGTACCGCGTAGCGTGAAGGAACCAGTTCATCCGGCGCGGGTCTTTCTTGCGTGACGATCTTTCGGGGAATTGTTTGTGCATTCGACATGATGCGCTCCTGTTTTCGCGGTTGAAATGTGCCGGTCAGGTTACATCGCGGAGTCTAGGTTCGGGTCTTTTGGCGGTCGAGCTACACCTGAGTATGGAGCTGCTCGTGCTCGGCCCCCGTGAAGCGAGTTCGTGCGCTTCGATCGGCGCGACACGCGCACGCTTTGCTTCCATGCTTGTCAACGGTGGATCGAGCGAATGTCACCAAACATGCGTATAGTTTCGGCGGTCAATTCAATCGCCTAGCCTGGGTGCACTATGCGCAGGCGGCCGTTGCTCGGTGCGTGACATCACGAACGTGATGATTGGCGCGACCGCAGGCGGACTGAACTCCATCTCCATGACACCCACAGAGGTTAAATTGATCGCCCTGTCCGGTGCGCAGCCGCTGCTGGACGTATCGGAGTACTGCCGGCGCGCGGGCATCTGCGAAGCCGAGGAGCGGAGACTGCTGTTGCTTCTAGGGCGACAGGCGTCCTGCCACGAACTCCAGATGAACATCGTACAGCGCCGAATGCGTGCACGTTAGCGAACAGTCAAGGTCGCCTTACCGAACGCACGCTCGCAAACCTGTCGTGGTCGAGGTGCCGGACAATTGCACAGCGCGCGCTCTGTTCATTACGCGCCGCAAGCGGCCATGGTCACTCCGGCAATCCTGCGAGCCGCAATCCGTCGGCAAACCGCTTGAAATCGTCCGGTCGATGGATCGGCAACCAATCGTGCAGATTGGAAACGCGCAACGCCGGATCAAGCTGCCTCAAGCGCTGCATATACCGACTTGCCTCGTCGGGACGGTTGGCAAGCGCATGGCTTGCCGAGGCAAGCGCGACTGCCACGAGCAAGCTCGGCAGGTTGGCGAGTGCCTTCTCGGCCCAGACCAGAGCATCTTCATAGTTACCGGAAAAGAAATGCGCGATTGCCGTTCCTGTCTGCATGCGGAACATCTCCGGGTCGAGCGGGCTCAGGCGAACGGCATGGGCGAGATCCTTGATGGCGCTCTCCGTTTCACCCCGAAAGACGCGCAGTACGCCACCCAGAAACCAAGCGAGTGCGAAGTTCGGATTGAGCAGTCGGGCCCTGTCGACCAACGCAATGCCGGCATCGAGGTCGTCGGCGAGATGACCGAGCGCGTGGCCGCCTCTCGTCAGCGCCACGGCATCGTCCCGGCCAAGCTCAACCGCAAGCCGCGCCAGTCGCGCGCCTTCGGCGATCTCTGCCGTGCGATCGAGCATCCAGCCGTTGAGCTTTCGCCAGAAGAAGCACCAGGCGGCGCCGGCATAGGCGGAGGCAAATTCATTGTCGAGCTCGATCGCCTTGTAGAACAGCGGCAGCGCAGCCTCAAGCGCCTCGCGGGTGCCGCTGTGCAGTTTTGCCATGCCACGAAGATAGTAGTCGTAGGCGTCGAGACTTTCGGTCGGCTTGCGTTTGGCGCGCTCCATCTCGATCCGTTCGAGTTGCGGCGAAATCGCGCCGACGACGCTTTCGGCTATCTCATCCTGCAGCTCGAAAATGTTGTCGAACGTGCCTTCGAAGCGCTCGGCCCAGAGATGCGCACCGGTCGTAGCATCGACGAGCTGGCCGGTGATGCGGACCTTCTTTCCCGATTTGCGCACGCTCCCTTCCAGAACATAGCGCACGCCGAGCTCACGCCCCGCTTCGGTCGCTTCCACGGCGCGGTCCTTGTAGGTGAAGCTCGAATTGCGCGCGATGACAAAGAGCCAGCGGAACCGTGACAGTGCGGTGATGATGTCCTCCACCACCCCGTCCGTAAAATACTCCTGCTCCGGATCGCCGCTCAGGTTCTGGAAGGGCAAGACGGTTATGGAGGGTTTGTCGGGCAGAGGGAGTTCCGGCGCCACCACGGGTGCATCTCCAGAGCTGCCATCGACGCGGCCCGAACCTTGCGAAAGGATATCGTTTCCAACATCGACAAGACGGACCTCGCCGACGAAGCGGAAGCCCTTGCGGGGGATGGTGCGCACCAGTTGCTGTTCTTCGCCGCTGTCACCAATGGCCTTGCGAACGGCGTTTATGTGGCTGGTGATCGTCGATTCCGAGACGATCCTGCCGCCCCAGATGGCGTGCAGCAGATCATCCTTTCCAACGACTCTGTCGCGATTCTCGATGAGATGCACCAACAGGTCGAAGACCTGCGGACCGACGGCGACAATCTGCCCGCTGAGCGTCAGTTCCCGGCGTTCCGGATCGAGCAGATAGCCTGCGAACTTGAATTGCACCTCAGCCCTCCTGGTCGACTTTCCCTGGCTGGCGATTGCCATCCGCGGACAACTGCCACGCCATCGCGTCGTTAGAGCATCCCCCCACGATCACACAACCGCTTGGACGGACAATCAAGCTATCCACAAGGGAAATTCAAGACAGGCCCAAGGACTTCCCTGTTGCATAGGAGCAGTCTCGGCGCAGATCGGCGGCAATGGTGCAGTCGAGAAGAAGCAGAGTGAACCCATGAAGATCGTCGTCATCGGAGGCACCGGCCTTATCGGATCGAAACTTGTGAAGAGCCTGCGCGAGCGCGGACACGATGTGCTTGCAGCCGCGCCAAATACCGGCGTCAACACGATCACGCGTGAAGGCTTGGCCGCAGCGATGGATCGGACCGATGTGGTCGTCGACGTCGCCAACGCGCCGGTTTGGGACGACAAGGCCGTCCTCGAATTCTTCGAGACGTCGGGGCGCAACCTGTTGGCCGCCGAAGCTGCCGCCGGCGTGCGTCATCACATCGCGCTGTCGATCGTCGGCAGCGAGCGGTTGCCTGATAACGGCTACTTCCGGGCAAAGGTCGCGCAGGAAAACCTCATCAAGGCAGCCGGTATCCCCTACACCATCCTGCGCGCCACGCAGTTTTTTGAGTTCGTCGGCGGCATCGCGCAATCGGCAACAGTCGACGGAGAGGTTCGCCTTTCACCCGCGTTGTTCCAGCCCATCGCCTCCGACGATGTCGTGGCGGCGCTTGCCGATATTGCACTCGCGCCGCCCGTCAACGGAACGATCGAAGTCGCCGGACCGGAGGCCATACCGCTCGACGAGGTGGTCCGGCAGTTCCTGCGGGCGATCAAGGATGATCGGAAGGTCGTCCCGGACGTTCACGCACGCTATTTCGGCGCACTCCTGGACGACCAGTCGCTGACCCCCGGCAAAAACCCGCGGCTCGGTGCAACTCGGTTCGACGATTGGGTCGGCCAACAGGTCGGACACTGAAATCGCAAGTATCGGGAATGGGGCCATGCTCGTGCTTCGACATGGGGGTCCGACATCCCATTTGCCGTGACGACGCCACGAAATCCAACAGGGACTGGGACAATGGATACGCTCGAAGACAAGATTGCCGCCGCCACCGGCACCGCCTCAGTCGGCGTCGCTCCGAAGCGATCCAGCAAGAAGAAGAAACTCGGCGTGTTGCTTTGCCTCGGCGCCGTGGTGGCCGTCGCAGGCGGCTGGGCCTGGGCCCGTCCGGGCAGCGAGGCGTCGACGGATAACGCCTATGTTCGTGGCGATGTCACCTCGCTTGCACCAAAGGTTGCCGGCTATGTCGTGGCCGTCGAGGTCCAGGACAACCAG
Organism: Sinorhizobium sp. NFACC03; assembly: GCF_900103435.1. Taxonomy (NCBI): domain Bacteria; kingdom Pseudomonadati; phylum Pseudomonadota; class Alphaproteobacteria; order Hyphomicrobiales; family Rhizobiaceae; genus Sinorhizobium; species Sinorhizobium sp. NFACC03. The sequence goes on along the minus strand of NZ_FMXF01000031.1, from coordinate 36,603 downwards.
AGCGTTCGGGCGGGCGAAGTGCTTTTCCGGATCGATGACAGGGACTATCGCGCTCGCCTTGCGCAAGCGGCGGCCAATGTCGAAGCTTCCAAGGCTCGGCTTGTCAACGTCGATGCGGAGACTGAGCTCCAGCACGCCCTTATTCGTCAGGCCGAAGCCCAGAAGCTATCGGCCATCGCAGAGATGAATCTTGCCGCCAAGGCATATGAACGCCGGCGCGAACTGATCCGCAGCAACACCATCAGTCAGGCGCATGTCGACGAAAGCGAAGCGGCGCGATCGAAAACGGAGGCAGGCGTATCTGCGGCCTCTGCGACGATCGAGGCGCAGAAGCAACGCATCACCGTGCTGGCGGCGCAGCGTGAAGCCGCCGTCGCGGCCGTGGCACAGGCAGAAGCGGCGCGCGACCTTTCTCAGATCGATCTGGAGAGCACGACCGTCCGCGCCCCGGTCGGTGGGGTTATCGGCAACCGCCAGGTTCGCGTCGGCCGGTTCGTCGCGCCTGGCACCACCCTGCTCGATATCGTTCCGGTCGACGATGTGTGGGTTGTTGCCAATTTCAAGGAAACGCAGCTTGAACACATCCAGCCGGGGCAGAGTGTTCGCATCACTATAGACAGCTATCCGGGTCAGACGCTTGACGGCACAGTCGACAGCTTCGCGCCGGGCAGCGGCTCAGCCTTCAGCCTGCTGCCGTCAGACAATGCAACCGGCAACTTCGTGCGCGTCGTCCAGCGGGTCCCGGTCAAGATCCGGTTTGCCAACAACCCTTTGACTGGGCGGCTGGTGCCAGGTCTGTCCGCAAGGGTGGACGTTGATCTCAGGAGCGGGTCATGACCAGGCACGTAGCCATCACCAGGAACCGCGACACGTCTGCGTCCGGAGTGTTGCTCGTCATAGGTATCGTGCTGGCGGCACTGACAGAGGCGATTGCGAGCACCGTTCTTTCGCTCGGACGCGGCGATATCATCGGTGATATCTACGCCACTCCGGACGAGTTCGCTTGGCTCGACGTCGGTTATACCGCCTTCAAGCTCATCGGCTTCATGGTCGCCGCTTCGATGCTGACCCGCATCCGTCCGCTCAGTCTTGTGATCGGATCGACGCTCATCATGGGGCTTGCGTCCGGGATGGCGTCCGCGACGACGTCGCTGGATCTTTTGATTGCCCTCCGGATCGTTCAGGGGCTTGCCGGCGGGGTCCTGCTCGTTGCAGGGCAGGCCACCATCTTCCTTGCTTTTCGGAGCGCCCATCAACCAATCCTTCAGGCGCTGTTTGCAATGAGCGCGGTGGTCGCGCCCGCAACGCTCGCTCCGACACTTCAGGGGTGGCTGCTCGACAGCCAGTCCTGGACCTGGATCTTCTACTGCAACGTCGTCCTGTCTCTCGGCGCTACCGGGCTCCTCTTGATGGTTGACGATGCGACACCCTTCATGACGAGGCAACGTCCATTTGATTGGGTCGGGATTACGCTCGTCTCGCTGGCACTTTTCTGCTTCACCTATGTCTTCAGCCAGGGAAGCCGCTGGGACTGGTTTGAACAGCCGCGCATCCTTTGGATCTCGGTGGTCGGCGTGGCCTCGCTATTCTTGTTTCTCGGGCAGCAGGTGCTGCGCAAGGGCACCGGCCTCCTCGATTTTGCCGTGTTCAGATCGGACGATTTCGCCTTCGCCTTCATCGTCAGTTTTGTCGCCGGCGCAGCGCTGTTTGGCAGCGCGTTCCTGATCCCGTCTTTTGCCGTCTCCGTTCTTGCTTTCACGCCGACCGATGCGGGCCTGCTGCTCCTGCCGAGCGGTACCCTCTTCGTCGGGGCCTTGCTTTTTGCCGCCTTTCTCATGCAGGTCCGTCGGCTTCCTCCGTTCGCGACCGTGCCCTTCGGTATCTTGATGATCACGGTGGCCATGTGGATGCTGTCCGGCTCGACCAGTGAAAGCGGTGCCGCCGACATGATGGCTGCGATCCTTTTGCGCGGCCTCGGCCTTGGTTTCCTGTTCCTGTCGATCACGCTGATTGCCTTTACCAATCTCGACAGGCGAAACCTCGCCTCCGGCATCGGACTGTTCAACACCGGGCGCCAGTTCGGCGGTCTTGTCGGCGTTGCCGGGCTTCAGACCCTTATCGACCATAACGTCGCCGCAAACGTCACGGTTCTTGGATCAAGCGTCAATGCGGGAGGTCAGGCTGTCATCGAACGTCTGGCCGGCACGACAGCCATGCTCGCGGCGCGGGGCATGGATGCTGTTCCCGCCAGCCGAGCCGCGATGGCGCTTCTCGGCCGCGCAGTCACCGGACAGTCAATCGTGATCGCCTTCGACACGGCGTTCACTGCCGTGGCGCTGCTGTTCGTTGTCGCAGCGCCCGTGCTCGTGGCCATCAAGGTCGGATTCGCCAGGCGAGCCAAAGCACGCCAAACGCACCCCGACCGTTGACCGAACGGACCGCCCTAAACCCAGGTATAGCTCGACCGTCAACATCGCTCGAACCTAGAGTCCAAGCCGTGAACTGTGAACAGTACTCTTCGATCAGGCAAACAGGAGGGCGTCATGTCGCCGCTAGAAGCAAGATCCCATACGAACACGACTTTGGAGCCCGCGCCGCCCGGTCGGTCGGCTCCAGAAGAGCTGGTTCCATCGCGCTACGCGGTGCAGGTCGGTGACATAGAGGTGCTGGTGGTCAGCGATGGGGTGCTGCCATTGCCAACCACGATGTTGGGACACAATGCCGACCCGGCCGATCGGGCAGCCTGGCTTGGAGACATGTTCTTGCCGCAGGATGCTTTCGACTGGTCGCTGAACGTGGTCGTGGTGCGAAGCGGTGCCCAAACCATTCTCATCGACGCCGGGCTCGGCATGGATCCGGACCTGAACCTGCCGCGGGCGGGTCAGTTGATCAGGCGCCTGGAGGCTGCGGGTATCGATCTCGCATCAGTGACCGACGTGGTTCTTACCCACATGCACATGGACCACATTGGCGGACTGCTCGTCGATGGCGTGAAGGAGCAGCTGCGCCCGGATTTGCGGATCCACGTGGCGGCTGCCGAGATCAAATTCTGGGAATCGCCGGATTTCTCGCACGCGGTCATGCCGCAGGGTTTCCCGGACGCGCTCCGGGCAACTGCCAAGCGCTTCGTGAACGAGTACCGCAACCATCTTCGACCGTTCGAGGACGAGTGCGAGGTCGCGCCGGGCGTGGTTGCGCAGCGCACGGGCGGCCATACGCCCGGGCACTGCGTGGTCCGCGTGGCCTCGGGAGGCGACCGGCTGATGTTTGCCGGCGATGCCCTGTTCGCCGTCGCCTTCGACCATCCCGACTGGTACAACGGCTTTGAGCACGACCCCGAGGAGGCTGCTCGCGTTCGGGTGCGTCTCATGAAGGAACTGGCCGAGACAGGATCGTCGCTGGTGGCCACGCACCTGCCTTTCCCGTCCGTCGGACATGTGGCGATCGATGGCGATCGCTTCCGGTGGGTTCCGGTATTCTGGGACTACTGACGTCTCCAATTGAGCGAGTGGCGCGCAAGAACCATCGGTTCGCGTGCATGGCGACAAGGGCGGGTTCGCCCTTGTCCTTTTCAGAGCAAGGTGCCGCTAGCCGGCTGTAGCGGAGGGAGAAACGCTGCCTCGCCACGGGAGTGGAAATGGACCAGCAAACGCAATTGTTTCCCGTCCTCGTCTGTGTTCTGGGCATCGCCGGAATTGTCGTCTGGCATCTGCAGGGCAGGGCGCGCCCAACGGCGCGGCTGGTCGTGCAGATCGCCTTCTTCGCATCGATGACGGCAGCGCTCGCCTTCGGCGGCCTCAATCCGTTTCGCTACGACCGGACCGATCTCGATGGCGCGCAGACACTGCTCGTGACGGCAAAGACGCTCTGGTGGGTTCATCTCTCCTGGGCGGTGATCGGGTTCGTCCGGCTTTACCTTGTCCTCGACGGACGGCCGCGGGAAGCGCGACTGATCCAGGATCTGGTGGTCGCCGTCGTCTATCTCGGCGTGCTGCTCTCTGTCCTGGCATTCGTCTTCGGTGTGCCAATAGGGGGCCTGCTGGCGACATCGGGCGTCATTGCGATCATTCTCGGCCTCGCGTTGCAGAGCACTTTGGGTGACGTCTTCTCGGGCATAGCGCTGACCCTCGGTCGCCCTTATGTCCTTGGTGATTGGATCTGTCTTAATGACGGAACGGAAGGCCGGGTGGTCTCAAGCAACTGGCGGTCGACGCATCTGCTGACCGCGGCCCACAATCTCGTGGTCCTGCCCAACAGTGTCCTGGCAAAGGTGGGGCTGACCAACATCAGCCAGCCCGACGAGAACCACCAGATCGTCGTGTCGGTTCGCGTGGCTCCAACCCGCATGCCGCACATGATCGTCGACGTGATGCATGCTGTCCTCGACAGTTGCAACGCGATCGTGAAGCAGCCGGCTCCAACCGTCGGGCTTGTGGGGATCGATGCCAGCGCGATCACGGTGGAGCTCCAGTTTCGGGTCACCAGCCCGGCGCAGCGCGGCCCAGCACGCAACGAAATCATCGACCTGGTCTATCGGCATTGCAGGGCGCATGGTGTGCAACTGGCCCTGCCTGCCGAGAGCCCGCTGATGCAGGACCTTCGCATGTCCGACCCGCAGCACGCCGTCGCGACGGCACAGGACCTCATCGACGCGATCCCGATCTTCTCCAATCTCAGCCAGGAAGAACGCGATACGCTTGCGGCCGCGGCGACGCCGCGCAGCTTTGCCGCCGGAGCCGAAATTGTCAGAGAAGGCCGGTCGCTCGAAAGCCTGATGATGATCAAGAACGGCGTGGTGGCGATGAAGAGCGGCGATGTGGAAATCGCGCGCCTGGCCCCCGGTGATTTCTTCGGCGAGGACGGCCTCTTGGCCGGAGTGAAGGAGAAACACGACCTCCATGCCGTCACCCGCCTTACGGTCTATGAAGTAGATCAGGCAGCATTCGCGCCGCTTTTGTCGAAGCGCCCGGAAATTGCGGAGGATCTGGCAATCCACCTGGCGCAACGGGAGGCGATCGGAGCAAGTTCGGAATTGCCAGCGAACCAGCGCGAGCGACGCAAGCTGGACCTGCTTCATGCGATCCGATCCATCTTTCGAAGCCAGCGTGAAAGCGCGAACGGTTGAAGCGGAGACGCGGCAGTTCGCACCCGGGCACAACTTCTGCCGAGACAAAATCGCCGCTGCGGCAAACCTACGTATATCTGTTTCTCTCCGGAGGTCGGCCATACGATCCCACGCATTGCCAACAACGTGAATGGAGGAGAAATCCATGCGAAAACTAGCGATTGGCTTGCTGTTTGCGACGCTGATCACCGGACCGGTAGCGGCCTCCGACGAGCCCTATAATGCCAAGGTCACAGTGGTGTTCGACCACGCCCTTCCGAATGTGCCGGGCAAGAGCATGCGCGGCGTTTTGGTCGAGTACGGCCCGGGGGGCCACAACCCGTCACATACCCACCCCAAGAGCGCTTTTATCTATGCGACGGTGATCGAGGGCAGCATCAAGAGCCAGATCAACGACGGTGCGGTGAAAGTCTACAAGACCGGCGAGAACTGGATCGAAGTCCCAGGCGATCATCACCGCGTAAGCGCGAACGCCAGCGATAGCGAGCCGGCGAAGATCCTGGCTGTTTTCGTTCTCGATACGACCGAAACGAAGATGGTGCTGCCCGCAAAGTAAAGCCCTTCTTCCCATTCAAACACGGTGATCCATAGACGAGCTTGCAAGGAGCAGAACCATGAAAATCGTCATTATCGGCGGGACCGGCCGCATCGGGTCAAAAGTCGCAGAGCGCCTCAGAAGCAAGGGCCACGACGTCGTGCAATCGGCGCCGTCCACGGGCGTCGATACACTGACTGGTGAAGGGTTGGCCGAGGTGCTCGCCGGCGCTCAGGTGGTGCTCGACGTCAGCAACTCGCCATCCTTCGAACCGAGCGCCGTGCTTTCGTTCTTCGAACGGTCGACCTCGAACCTGCTTGCGGCGGAGCGGGCGGCCGGTGTCGGACACCACGTCGCGCTCTCCATCGTCGGTATCGAACGGTCGCCCGACAATGGCTATTTCCGCGCCAAGGTCGCACAGGAGACCCTGATCAAGAAGGGCGACGTTCCGTACACCATCGTAAGGTCGACGCAGTTCCTGGAGTTCCTCGGCGGCATTGCCGATGAGGCAACGGTCGACAGGACCGCCAGGGTCTCGTCCGGCGCGTTCCAGCCGATCGCCGCAGACGACGTCGCGACCTTCGTCGCAGAAGCGACGATCGGCAAGCCTGAAAACCAGACGATCGAAATCGCCGGGCCCGAAAAGAAGCCCATGAGCGAATTCATTTCCGAGTATCTGGCAGCTGTCGGCGATGGCCGAGAGGTTGTTGCCGACCCGGACGCCAAGTACTTCGGCACGCGCGTCGACGATCAGTCACTGGTTCCTCTCGGATCCGCCAAGCTGGGTCAACTCGACTTCAGGACATGGAATGCCCAACAACCTCAGGCGGCAGCCTGAGATCTTTCCGTCGAGGTCGATGCGGCGACGAGACGCGCACCGGCCCCGACGCCTTTGTCTCCGGTGCGGCCACGCGCTCGAGGCAAAGAGAGAATCCAAGGTTTACGATCCACGTCTTCATCGGTCATGATGGAAATGGCGGCCGGCGACCGTCTCGAAGCTCGCAGAGGCTGGTTCGCGCAGACTTGATGTTCGACAGAAACCCGACCAGTACCGGACCCGTGCCGGCAAATCGCCGGCGCACCTGATATGAAATGCCAAGGTTATTTCGACGAACAGGAAACGGTCGGGAGACCGGGCCATGGCCAATCTTTCAATCGAACCCGCCGCGTCTCGCGACCCGCTTTCACTTGTGGTCGGTGCAACAGCCTGCCAGGTGATCGGTGGCCTCGTTCCGCAAATGTCGCCTTTTGTGGTCGCGGGACTGATTGACGGTCTTGCGCTGTCCGAGCGCGACGCCGGTATTATCGCGTCGGTCGAACTCCTGGCGCTGGCCGTCACCGCTATCCTCGTCGCGCCAGTGCTGCCGCGACTATCCTGCCGGCGCGCCGGGATGTCTGCGCTTGTCGTGACCCTGGCGGCCCAGGCCGCCTCTGTCGTATCGGACGGATGGACTTCGCTGGTCTTGTTGCGCGGCATTGCGGGCATCGGTGAGGGAGCGCTCTATGCCATGTCGCTCAGCCTTGTCGCGTCGCATTGCCGCAATCCCGAAAGGATCTTCGGTCTGTTCCAGCTCGTCTGGGCAATCGGCAGCGTGGCGCTCTTTGGCATCGGCGGCGAGGTGACAGCAGCCTATGGCCACCGAGGGATTTTTGCGCTGTTGGCGGGTTTGACGCTGGCCTTTTCTCCGCTTCTTCTTCTCATGCCGGATCTCAAGACCCTGAAGCATCCGGTCACCCGGACGCCACCGTCTGTGCCGCTTTTCGGAAGCCTGCTGTTTGCTGCGATTGTTCTTTACGTCGCGGTCTCCGCCGGTCTCTTTGCCTTCAGCGGACCGATGGGCGAGCGCATCGGTCTGGACACGGCCGCGGTCGGATACATCCTCACCGTGTCGACCATAGTTGGCCTTGCCGGGGCGGGCGCGGCGACGGCACTGAACGTTCGCTGGGGACGGACGGTCCCGATCTCCGCATTCTGCCTTGGCTACGTGGTGGTGACGCTCGTCTTTTGTCTCTGGGAGAACGCGGTTGCTTACAGTGTTGCGGTCATCGTCTCCGCCGTCCTTTACTACTTTTCACTGCCGTATCTTTTCGGCCTGGCCGCAGCGCTGGACCAAAGCGGGCGCTGGGCGGCCGCAGCCGGGTCGGCGTATCTGCTCGGATTTGCCGCCGGGCCAGTCTTTACAGGGGCCGTGATTGCAGCGTCGGGGTATGCAAGCCTCGCGGCGGTCTGCGTTAGCATGACGATTGCTGCCTGGGCCCTTGCCGTGTCCGTCGTCGCCCGCGCCACCAACGGACGTCGCCTGGTCGGCCGCCTCCCCAATTCGCCGGCTTAGGTTGATATCCTAGGTCGCCGAGGCGACGGGCAGAGCGAAGGTGACCGTCGCGCCCAATGTCTCGTTGTTGGCCACCCATAGCTTCCCGCCATGGGCTTCCACGATCGATCGGCAAATCGGCAGTCCCATGCCCATGCCGTTGCCCTTCGTCGTAAAGAACGGTTCGAACACGCGCTCCGGATCCTTGAATCCGCTTCCGGTGTCCTCGACCGAGATCCTGATGGTGTCGAGGTGATCGTGGCTGGACACGATCTTCAGTGAACGCAGGGGGTTCGTCGTGTCCATGGCCTGGATGCCGTTGCGGATGAGGTTTACCAGGACCTGCTGAACCTGAACCCGATCGAGCGCCACTTTGGGAAGATGCTGGTCCAAAACCAGGTCGATGCGGGTCGTCGTTGCAGCGATCTCATCTGACATCAGATCAAGCACCTCGTAAACGAGGCGGTTCACGTCTTCGACCGCCCGTGACTGCGGCTGGTGTTTGAAAAGCGCTCGGATGCGGCTGACAACCTCGACGGCCGCCGCAACGTCCAGGGTGATGCGCTCTGCTGCGCGCTTGCCGCGCTCGATGTTCGCAGGCTTGGCCGAAAGCCAGCGCAGGCATGCGTCAGCGTCGGCGGCGATCGCCGCCAGCGGCTGGTTGACCTCGTGTGCGATTGAAGCGGAAAGCTGCGACAGATTGGCCGCCTGGGTCGCCCGCGCAAGCTTCTCGGCCGAACGGCGCAAGGCAGCCGTTGTTTGCACCTGATCCTCGATATCGTGGCAAAGGCCGAACCACTGGACGATGTTGCCGTCCTGATCCCGCATGGGCTCCGCACGGCCGGACATCCAGCGATAGACGCCGTCTGCCCGAAGCAACCGGTACCGCATCGAAAATCGCTCCCCGGTCGCAAGGCAGCGGGTGAGCTCGGCATAAACAGCGTCCGCGTCGTCCGGATGGAAAATCGTATCCATGACGGATGCAACGTCACTCACGTTTGAGAGATCAAGACCCAGATAATCCGCCATGCGCCGGTTGACGAGCGTAGTGGTGCCGTCGGGTGTCAGGCGCCAAAGATTGCTCGGAACCATGTCGACCAGCAAGGATAGCTCGACCGAGCGAACACGCAGGCTCTCCTCGGCCTTCTTCTGGTGCTCAATGTCGATGGTCTGCCCATGCCAGACCGTAACGCGACCGTGTGCGTCCTTTGACGGTCTGCCCGACGCGCGAAACCAGCGAAACGCGCCGTCCGCGCCACGCAGACGGTGCGCGCTGTCAAACGGCTCGCCGGCGTCCATGCTCCGCCGCCAGGTCGTCGCCACAAATCGCTGATCGTCCTTCTGGATGCGTTCAAGCCACGCACCGTAGTCTTGCAGGCCATTGCCGAAATATGCGTCCATGCTTCGGTTGCGATAGATGAACCGGCCGGCCGGATCCATCGACCACATGTGGCCGGGGACGTTGTCGAGAAGGTCAAGTGCGAACTCGGCGCTGTTGCGAGTATGTTCGCGAAAGGCGGCGTCTTTCCTTAGTCCGTCGTCGTTGGACATCTGTCGCTCCGCAGAAGACGACGGTCAACAAAAAAGGACTTCACGCCGAAGCTCGGCGGCGGACCGGCAGCCTTGGTGAATGGATGGCCGCATTATATCCCGAAGGCCCTCGTTTTCAATCTGACCTGCTGGAGGCGGGCGGCCCGCGATCGTGCGGCGCATAAACGGATGTATAGCTGCCGCACGCGGCGCGCTTCCGGCACGATAGCAAGCGACCATAACGGTCGGTTATGTCAGGCGGAGGACGAAGCAACATGACCCAGCGGTTCAATTATTCCAAGCTTTCGCCCGGCATGGTCAAAGCCATGATGGCGCTCGGCAACGAGATCAGGAATGGCTCGATCGAAGAGACGATACTCATCCTCGTCGACATGCGGGCGTCCCAGATGAACGGATGTGCGTTCTGCATCGATATGCATGCCAAAGAAGCGATCATCCATGGCGAGCGGCCGCTGCGCCTGTTCCATATCTCGGCCTGGCGTGAGTCCACCTTGTTCTCGCCGCGAGAGCGGGCCGTGCTTGCCTGGACGGAGGCGCTGACGAAGCTCGCCGACGGTGGCGTTCCCGATGAAGTTTACGACAGAGTGAGGGGTGAACTGTCCGAGCAGGAGATTTCCGATCTCACGTTCCGGATCATGGCGATCAATGCCTGGAACCGCATCAGTGTCGCGGCCCGCGCCGTTCCTGGTTCCGCCGACAAGGCTTACGGGTTGGACAAGGCCGGTCTCTAGATGGATATCTGTCGGGCAATGGCGGGCCTCTTTATGCTTGCCTGCTTTGTCGGCTGTGCCGCGCAGCGGGCCGAAGTCACAGTGCAGCCCGTTGCCACATCACCGGCGTTGCAAGGCGGCCAGCCTGTTCGAACGCAACAAGGGTCCGGGGCACAAGACCTCCTGTACATCACCGACAGAGAGCCGACCGCCGGTTCCGGCAACCGGCTGTCCTACGGTGCAAAGCGGGCGATCTACTTGAGCTTCGGATCGGTATCGATCGCCCCAAGACGCAACGCTTCTGCCGGCAGGAAAGAATTCCGGGTCGACGCCGTTTCCGAGGCCGGCCGGTTTCCGGCAACGCCCTACGGCGTCGTCGCGACGGCGAACGGACTACGCCGCACTCCGCAGGCGGTCGTGGCGCATGAACAGGCCGTCGCGTCGCTGCAGGCCGAAATTGGCCGGCGTCTCGCAACGGCCGAACGCAAGGAAGTCGTCGTCTTCGTTCACGGATACAACAACAGCTTCGAAGATGCGGCACTCGCCACCGACGAGATTTGCCGATCGCTGCAAAACCAGTTTGTCTGCATTGTCCTGACATGGCCCGCCGGAGGCGCCGGCGGTTCGTTCTTTGGCTACAACATTGACCGCGAGTCGAGCGAGTTTGCGGTTGCGGACTTCAAGAAGGCCGTTCGCGTCATCGCCGGAACGAAGGGTGTCGAGAGGCTTCACCTCCTGGCCCATAGCCGTGGAACCGACGTGCTGGCGAGTGTCGTCCAGCAGCTTGCCATCGAAGCGTATGTCAGCCGATCCTCGCTTTGGCAGCGGTACAAGATCGCGAATGCTGTGTTTTTCGCTCCCGATATCGATCTCGATGTCGCGTCTTCCAAGTTGTTTGCCTGGGTCTCTGACCCGGACCTTGCCTTCGGAAGCAAATCGACCCCAAGCGCATTGCCCTCGCAAGGCTCCATGCACCTTACGGTCTATTCGTCTCCAAGGGATGAGGCGTTGAAAGCCTCGACGCTGATCTCCGGCAGCGCGTTGCGGCTTGGTCAGCTCGCCGTCGGCAACCTTCCCAATGACAGGAGCGAGGCGGCGTCCAAATGGGCAGGATCGCACATGGGAGGGCTGGTCGATTTCGTCGAGTATTCCGGCGGCAGCGGCTTTATCGGCCACAGCTACTTCTTGTCCGACGCTACGATCAGGACAGACCTGGTTGCGCTGATCCGCGACAGAGCCAAGGCCGGTGACCCCCGACGCCAGCTCGTAGAAATCAAGCGCCCATTCTGGCGAACGTCGGATGCTCAACAGGTGGCGCGATGATGGTTGCAACGCGTCGGGAGTTACTGTTTACCCCAAGACTAGGCTGCCTCGTTCGTCCCGGCTGAAATGTTGGGACCCGAGCGTTCTGGCGGTGCGACGCCGCTGTTCGCGCGCTTTTGGTCAGTCAGAAAGGGCTGCGTGGTGAATGGAGGCGCGGCTCGGCTGCCTCACCATCACTCGGGTCACTGATCTCGCCCCGACCGTCATGCGCTTAGGACAATCGCTTCCATGGTGGCTGCAAGCAGCATGCGCGCACCTGTTACGGAGTGCTCTGGCTCGACATATTCGGCCTCGTTGTGGCTAAGCCCATCGCGGCAAGGCACGAAGATCATGGCCGCCGGCGCAACACGACTGACGAACAAGGCATCGTGGAAGGCGCCGGAGAGCATGCGCTTGGTCTTCAATCCGAGCGACGCGGCGGCGCGATCGAGGCCGGCCAGCAGGTCTTCCGAAAAGGCAGCCGGCGGCATGTCGAAGATCTGCCTCAATTCGCTCCGGCAGCCGGCGGCTGCGGCAGCTTTGTCGCAGGCGCGCCGAATCTGGTTTTCCAACGCGTCGATGACTGTCGCTTCCGGATGCCTGAGGTCGACGGTGAATGTCACCGAGCCCGGAATGGCATTCACCGAACCTGGCTCGACCGCAAACCGGCCGACCGTGAACCGGGCCCGCGGATCGTTCAGCATCGTGCCCTTGTAGAGCGGCTCGAGTGCGGCGACCGCCGCCGCCATCGGATCGCGACGGAACTCGAGCGCCGTCGTGCCGGCATGCGCCGCCTGGCCCGTGATCGTCACCTCCAGCCACCGGGTCCCCTGGATGCCGTGGACGATGCCGATCGGGATATTCTCCCGTTCCAGCGACGGACCCTGCTCGATATGGAGCTCGATATAGCCGGAGATCGGGACGCCGAGCGGGCGCATTTCGGCCTCCGGCAAGGCGTGCAGCGTTGCCTTCAACTCCTCGACGAACCGGGCGCCGTCGCGACCGCGAAGATCGGACCAGGCGTCAGGGATCGTGGCCGCGGCGAAGGCCATGGAACCCATGGTCCCCGGTTGGAACCGGCTTCCTTCTTCGTTGGTCCAGGCAACGACCTCGATCGGCAGATCCGTTTCGATCCCGGCATCCTCAAGGCTTTCCATCACCTCGAAGGCCGAAAGGGTTCCCAGAGCGCCATCGAAGCGTCCGCCGGTCGGCTGGCTGTCGAGGTGGCTGCCGATGACGAAAGGGGGCTTTTCGGGAAAGCGGCCTTCGCGCCGGATGAACAGGTTCGCCATCGGATCCTGAAACACGCGAAAACCGCGCGCGAGCGCGCGCTCGGCCAGAAGGCGCCTTGAGGCGCGATCTTCGGCCGACAGGGCCTGTCGGTTGACGCCGCCGGCAGGCGTCGCCCCGATCCTTGCGAAGTCATCGAGGCGCTGCAGCAGTCGCTTGCCGTCAATTTCGATGCGAGAGGTCATGGTCGGCTCCTGACAGGTCGTCCCGATCAGCCGTAGGCTGCGTCGTGAAAGGCGATTTCCAGTTGCTGTGCGCGCCCGAAGATAGTGCTCAGACGTTTGCGCTCGGGAACGTCGAGCGTGTCGCCGGCGGCGTCGAGCTCTTGCTTCAGCCACTTCGCCTGCGCCGCGAAATCATCATCCGCATGCATTTTGACCCATTCTTTCAGGTGCGGATCGGCAATGTTTGCTTGCGCAGCCCTTTTCGACCAGGTCCAGTACATCCATTCCGCGGCGAACATGGCGGCGACGGTGTCGAGGAAGCCTCCGTTGCGGACGATATCCAGCATGCCCGTTCGGAAAGCCTCGACCTCGGCAACATCGAGATCGTAGGCGCCGGGATCGATGCTGCGCTCGGCAAAAATCCGTTCGAAATAGGCAATCTGCTGGTTGGCGAGCGCATCCAGAACGGCGATCAGCCAGCGCTTCTGTGCGATCGTCTCAGCCTTCGCCGTCGCAAAGGCGAAGATCGAGATCGCGGTTTCGACGAAGGCACCCTCATAGACGAGATAGCGTTCGAAAACTCGCGGGGACAGGCGCTCCAGCACGATGTCGTCGACGAAGCGATGGTTCACCATGGCTTCGAAGACGGCAGCGTTTTCCCGCAGGATCTGTTCCGAAAGCGTTTCAGCCGCCATCGTCATGCCTCCAGCGCGGGTTCTGCGGCGGCGCGGAAAGCTTTGACCCGCTCGATGTCGACCGGGTTCCACCAGACCCCGCCCTGCTTCAGCGACGAGGCAACGATCACGCCGTTGGTGCGCTTGAGTATTTCGACGATGTTGTCCTTGGTCACGCCCGAGCCGACCAGAAGCGGCAGATGCGTGGCCGAGCCGATCTCTTCGATTTCCTCTATGGTTGCCGTGTTGCCGGTGCGCTGACCGGTGGCGATCACGCCGTCGGCATCGAAGAAGGCGAGGTCACGCGTCAGTTCCTGGATCGACCGGTCGGCGACGATCGCGTGAGCGCCATGCTTCACGTGGCTGTCGGCAAAGACCTTGATGTGCTCGGCGCGCAGCAGCGAACGATATCGCATTGCTTCTGCCGCACGGCCCTCCATGAAGCCTTCATTGGCGACATAGGCATTGGCCCACTGGTTGACGCGGATGAACCTGGCGCCGCCGGCCATGGCGACCGCAAAGGCCGGGATCGGCGCATTGGCAAGGACGTTGATGCCGAGCGGCACACCGGTGGCCCGCGCGATCCGGTCGGTGACGACGGACATGAAGGCTGCCGTTTCGTGGCCGATATCTTCCGGTTTGGAGAAGGGCACGTCGCCATGATTTTCGATCATCAGGCCATGCAGGCCACCCTCGACCAGCGCCTCGGCATCACGCATGCAGGCATCGTAGATGGTCGACATATCGGCGCCCCGATAGCGCGGCGCACCGGGGAAGGCCGGGCAATGGATCATGCCGATCAGAACCTTGTCAGTCCCGAATATTTCCCTTATGGCGCTTGAGGACTTGTCAGATATTTCCTGCATTTCTCTCCCTTTCGAAGGTATGTTCATGCACGCTTACGTAATCGGTAATGTGACGGTGGACGAGACCATCGCCGTGTCGGAAATGCCGGCCGCGGGCGCATCGATCCATGGCAGCCAGCGATCCCGGGATCTTGGTGGCAAGGGCGCGAACCAGGCGGTCGTGATGGCCCGGACGGGCCTGCCGACGAGCCTTGTTGCCGCTTTCGGCGACGGCTTTCGCGCCGACATGATCCGCCAGCACCTGGCGAGCGAACCGGTCGTCAGTCGCCTTGTGCCCATCCCCGGGAAGTCCACCGACTTCTCGATCGTGCTGACCACACCGGATGGCGAAAACGTCAACATCACCACGACCGACTGCGCGCAAAACCTCACGCTTGCCGATGCCATCGCGCCCTTCGCCAATGCCGCTCCCGGAGAACTCGCGGTGCTCCAGGGCAATCTGTCCGACGAAACGACCCGAGGCGTGCTTAAGGCCGCTCGCACCCGCCGAATGACTACTGCCTTCAATCCGTCTCCCTTGCGTCCCTATTTCAGCAACCTGTGGCCTTTGACCGACATCGCCTTTCTCAATGAGGGCGAGGCGCAGGCAATGACCGGCACACGTGGCGAAGAGGCTGCCCGCAAGTTGCTTGCGGCTGGCGTTCGCGAAGTCGTCCTGACCTTCGGCGGCAACGGCGCCATGCTTGTCACAGCCGAGGGCAGCGTCCGTGTTGCTGCCGTCGAATGCGACGTCGTCGACACGACAGGTGCCGGCGACACGTTCATGGCGGTGGCGCTGGCATCCGCGGCACTGCGTGGCAGCGGCCTCGACAAGACCGCCATCGAACATGCGACACGGGCTGCCGCCATCACCGTCAGCCGCCCGGGCACCCGCTCGGCGTTCCCCTCGGTCGAGCAACTGACGGCGATCCTCGCCGCGCGCTGAGTTTTCAACCCAGCGCGCTTTGCCGTGCCTAGCGCGCCGTCTCCGTCATCCATCCGAGGATGTTCTTCCAGAGGCGGCCGTAGCCCTCCCACTCGCAGAATGCCGGCGACAGCCAGTGCGGGCCGATATCGGACGTCCAGGCGGCGGTGCGGCCCTTGCCGAAGCTGCCAAGGACGAGCAGCGGGTGGCCGCCCTGGTCTGCCGGAAGACGGGCGATGACCTCCGCGCCCGGGCGCACCTCCACTTCGTTGACGCCGAGTAGCAGCGGCCAGTCGCCCGAAAGCCCCGCCATGGTCGGATGATCCGGCTTGACGACGTCGGCGACCGCGCCTTCCGGGATTTCGACGCGGTCGTCATAGGGAAGGCAGGTGACGGGAAGCGCGTCTTCGACCGCCGTACGGCGCCAGCGCGCCTTGCCGTCGATGCCCTGGAAGGAGAAGTAGCCGCCGACCATCAGCAATGCGCCGCCTTTTTCCACCCAGGCCTTGATCAGCTTCAGCCGGTTCGGAACGGTGCGGGAGTGCAGCCACACGGCCGGCGGCAGCAACAGCGAGTTGGCGCCGATGTCCGACAGGATGATGGCGTCGTAGGCGTCGAGGCCGGCCATCTCATAGGGGAACTGCTCGACCGCGTCGTGCGCGGTCATGTAGGTCAGCTCGAATTCGCTGCCCTTCAGCACCTTGACGAGCGGTTCCGCCCCGAGATGAAAGGTGACGCTGCCGAACTGGTCGAAACCCTTGTAGTGGGTGGCGGAGCTAACCCAGCTCTCGCCGACGAGAAGTACTTTCTTGGTCATGGTCTATCCGTAGGTCTTGAATTGCGTTTGGAGCCGACTGTCAGGCTCCGGTTTGGAATACCGAGCGGGGGTTGCCCCGCATCATCCGGTCGAGCGAATCGTCGTTCAGTCCGTGTCGTTTGAGGCGCGGCAGGAAGTGGCGCAGGACGTAGGCATAGCCGTTGCCTCCGTAGTGGCTGAGCATCATCTTCAGGAACACGTCGTGCGAAAGCAGGATGCGGTCGATGTGGCCGGCCTCCACCAGCCTTGCGATCGCCCGTGCGGCCTCCTCGTCGCTCGGGCATTGCACCTGCTGATCGGCATAGAAAAAGTCCATGCCGATCATGTCGTATTCGATGAACGCGCCGCGGGCGGCAAGTTCGCTCTGGTATGCGAAATCATCGTGCGACGGGTTCATGTGGCAAAGCACGGTGTGGCGGAGATCAGCACCTTCTTCAGTGATGACATCGAGCACGCGATGGCCGAGCCGGAACCAGCCCGGGAGATGCACCATCAGCGGCAGACCGGTTCGAATCTGCGCCCGGGCCGCGCCGCGCAACGACTTTTCCTCCGCCGGGCTGAAATCCGCGGAGACGCCGATCTCACCGATCAGCCCGATTTTCACATCCGTGCCATCGACGCCTTCGATCGCCTCGCGAACGATGCCGTCGGCGATCTGGTCGACGCTCATGCCGGCTACCTCGACCGGATGGGAGGAGGCGAGGTAATATCCCGCACCCATCACGATGTTGAGGCCGGTCTCCCTGGAAATCCGCCTGAGCGCCAGCGGGTTTCTGCCGATGCCCTTGCAGGTGGGTTCGACGACCGTGCGGCCCCCTTCGGCGGCGAAGGCTTTCAGTTCGTCGATTGCCAGGGGTTCGTCGTCAAGCGTGATGTTGTGCTTGTTGACGAAGGGATCCTGGCGCAGTTCGCCGAGGATCTCCATGCAGACGAAACCTTCGGCGAGATACTGACGCTCCTTCGTCTGCGGCGCGTTCCACCAGCAGCGGCAATCGTTGAGGATATGCTCGTGCATCAGCGTGATGCCAAGCTCTTCCGCATCGATCGCCCCCGTCACGGTCATCACCTTGCCGGATCGCACATGTGCTTCAGACAGTTCTTGTGTCATGACGGCTATCTCTTCTTGCCGCCGAAGCGAAAGTTGGCGGTGAAGATCCGGGTGTTGAGCCAGATCGCGACGAGAATAATCGCGCCTGTCACGATCTGCGTGAAGAACGGCGAGATATGCATCAGAATCAGGCCGTTACCGATGACCGCAATCGTCATGGTGCCAAGCACGGTGCCGAGGATCGTGCCGCGACCGCCCATCAGCGACGTTCCGCCCAGCACCACCGCGGCGATGACCTGCAGCTCGAATCCGACGGCCGCATTCGACGAGCCGGAGCCGAGCCGTGCTGCGATCAACAGGCCGGCAAGGGCGCAGGCAACCCCGGCGATCATATAGACCGAAGCGATCACCCATTTCGCTGGCATGCCGACGCGACGGGCGGCCTCCATGTTGGAGCCGACTGCAACGACCTGGCGGCCGTATTTGGTCGAGGATATGACGACATAGCCTGCGACTGCGACCGCGACTGCGATCAGCGCCGGAACGGGGATGCCCAACAGTTCGCCGCGGCCAAGCATGAAGAAGCCCGGTGCGTCCTTGATCGGGATCGAGTAGCCCTGCGTCAGATAGAGCGCGAGCCCGCGCAGGATCGACAGGCCAGCAAGCGTGACGATGAACGCCGGAATGCCCTGATAGGCGGTGAACCACCCCTGGACGAAGCCGAGAAATGCGCCGAAGAAAAGCATGGCGACGACGACCAGAGGCCATGGATAGCCCATCGCCATCACAATGGCGGCAACCGCATTGACCAGCGCGACCTGCGAGCCGACCGAGAGGTCGATACCGCCGGTGATGATGACAAGCGTCATGGCGACCGCGACGATGAGGATCGGCGCCGCCTGGCGGATGACGTTCAGAATGTTGCCGAGCGTCATGAACGTGTCGGTCGTGGCAGCGAAGAAGACGACGCAGGCCAGGAAAAAGAAGGCGATCGACAGGACCTGGGCGTTTTCAGACAGGAAATCCGCCGCCGGCGAGCCTTTTGCGCGTTCGGTATAGGCCGTCATTGCTTGGCTCCTTCCCCGACGATCAGCTTGACGAGGTCTTCCAGGTTGGTCTTGCCGATTTCGCGCTCGGCCACCTTGGTGCCTTCGTACATGACGGCAATGCGGTCGCAGACACGGAACAGGTCCTGGAGGCGATGGGTGATCAGGATGACGGACACGCCTTTCGCTTTAACGCGGTTGATGAGCGCGAGCACGGCTTCGACCTCCGCCACAGCAAGTGCCGAGGTGGGCTCGTCCATGATCAGGACCTTCGGATTGAACGAAGCGGCACGCGCAATCGCGATCGCCTGGCGCTGTCCGCCCGAGAGTTGAGCGACCTTGCCGGTCAGCCGCGGAATGCGGATTTCCAGAGCGTCGAGCATCTTGCGGGCTTCGGCGAGCATGGTCTTCGTATCGAGAAATGGCCCTTTGCTGATTTCTCGACCGAGAAAGAGATTGCCGACCACATCGATGTGGTCGCAAAGGCTCAGATCCTGGAAAACCATTTCGATATTGCGGTTGCGGGCATCAGCAGGCCCCGAAAACCGAACCTCTTCGCCTTCCAGAGTAATGGTCCCACCATCGGGTATGTAGGTTCCCGAGATGACCTTGGTCAGCGTCGATTTGCCGGCGGCGTTGTCGCCGACGAGGCCAAGGCACTCGCCGGGATAGATGTCGAGGTCAACACCACGCAGCGCCTGGTGCGATCCGAACGTCTTGATAATCCCCTTGAGGGACACGCGGGGACTGGCACCGGTGCGGGAGGGCAGAGCCCCCCCGACACCAGCGACAGCGGGAGGATGCTGTCTTTCAGTCGTCATCATTTGAAGATCGCCCGATATGGCTCGACGTTGTCCTTGGTGACGATCGTTACCGGCACGGCGATGGTCTTCTCGACGCTGCCGCCGTCGGATACCTTCTTCAAGGCGTCAACGGCAGCGGCACCCATGGCGGCCGGATCCTGCTGGATTACGGCGGTGACGTAGCCGGCATCGATGCCCGCGATCGCCTGGGCCGTCAGGTCCCAACCGAAGACCTTCACGCTATCCTGCTTGCTCTGGCTCTCGACCGCGGCGATGGCACCCATCAGGGCTGGCTCGCCGGTCGCGTAGATCGCCGTCAGGTCAGGGTTGCCGGTGATCAGGTTCTCGGCGGCCGAGAGCGCGTTGTCCTGCACATTCTGTCCGTCGACGACGCCGGCCGAGCTGATGCCGTCGACACCCTTGATGGTCTTTTCAAATCCCTCCTGGCGAACGTTCTGGATGAAGGAGTTGAGCGCGCCGACGACACCGATCTTGGCCTTGCCGTCGGCATTGGCCTTGACGTAGTCGAGGAAGAACTTGCCCATATCAGCACCCGCCGTGGCGTTGTCGACGCCGATCTGCGCCTTTTGCGGGCCCTCCGGCAGGATCGCGTCGATGGCAACGACGGGGATCCCGGCTTCGGCCGCCTGGTTGACGGCCGGCATGATGCCGTTGACGTCGATTGCGACGACGGCGATGCCATCGACCTTCTGCTGGATATAGGTCTCGATCGCGCTGTTCTGCGCGGCCGGATCGTTGTTGGCATTGAAAATGACGAGCTTCGCGCCGGCGGCGTCGGCCGCCTTCTGCGCGCCTTCGTTCATCTGATTGAAGAACAGCGCCTGCTGGTTGATCTGCACGAGTGCAAAGGTCTTTTCGGCGGCAAGAGCCGGTGAGAGAGCCGCGCCGAGGGTCGTCAATGCCGTGAAGCCAAGCGTGGCGACTAAGGTCCTGCGTTTCAAAGTCCAATTCATGTTCTCATCCTCTGTTGGTTCTCCATTGCGTGATTTATCGTTTCGCAGGCGGAGCAACGGATTTCCGCACGACGATTTCGACCGGCAGGAGCTCCTCGATGGGAGCCTGCTTGTCCTGCCAGTTTGTTTCGAGAAGAAGGGAGAGGGCACGCTCGCCGATCGCGCGGACCGGCTGGCGAATAGCGGTCATGGGCGGACCGAAAAGGTGGAGCGGGCCGACATCGTCGAAGCCGATGACCGAGACGTCGTCCGGGATTGACACCCCCTGGTCACGGAAGACCTCGATCATGCCAATGGCGATTTCGTCCGAACTGGCGAAAATTGCCGTTGCCGGGCGGCCTTCCTCGATGAAGCGCTTTGCTGCCTGCCGTCCGAAAGCCACCGTGTAGTCGCCAGCGTATTTAGAAAGACGGAAATCCTCGCCAAAAGCGTCGCGCAGCGCCCGTTCAAGACCGTTGAAGCGCCGACGTGAACTGATCATCGCTTCCGGGCCGCCGACGAACAGTACATCTTTGTGCCCGAATTCGGCCAGATGCCTGCCGGCAAGCGATCCGCCCAGCTCATTGTCGCAGAACAGCTTTGGCGCCTGAGCACCCGGAACGTCTTCGTCGGCGATCACGACTTTGCCGGTTCGGTTTATCAGGGTGGCGAGTTGACCGTCATCCGGGTGGTTGGTGACGAAGATCAGGCCATCGACGTGATTGCGCTCGATGAGCTGGAGATAGGCGACCTCGCGACCGGCGCGGTTGAGTGTCGCGTAAAGAGAGACGGCAAGCCCGCGAGTATCCGCTTCTTCTTCGACCGCGGCCACGAGCGTGGCGAAGAACGGATTGGCGATATCCGGAACGACAAGACCGATCGTATCGGAACGACCGCGGCTGAGCCGGCGGGCATGCGGGTTGGGCTGGTAATTGAGGTCGTGGATCGCGTCGGAGATCCGCTTCTTCGTCTCGTGAGGAAGGTCGAGCGATCCGTTCAGCAGCCGCGAGACCGTCGTCACGGAAACGCCGGCAGCGCGGGCTACATCCTTGAGGCTTGTGACGCGTCGTGTGGTCACCTTGGCTCCATCCCTTGCCGTTGTAAACCGATTTACTAAACCGCTTTACAATAAGATTTCGACTTTCGTGTTCTGTCAAGATAATTTCTCTGCTCCGGCGAGATATGTTGGCACGGTGTCGTTGTGAGGACGCGAGCGCGCTGCCTTTTATGAAAGCAGGCTCGGCCAAACGATTAGAGTGGTCGAGAATGTCGATTCCCATCAAGGCGTGAGATTTGGGTAGCTTTCGACCTAAAGCAGACGACGTCAATGGAACGGCATTGCTACTGCTCCAAGTCAGACACCAGATGCCGGCGTGCAAACCGTGTAGACCGGCGACGCTTCAGCAGCAGCCCTCGCCTGATGAAGTTGCCGGTCGCGAATTCTGGTAATGTCCGCCCCACTTCTGCCCAATGGGGCCGCAACGATCTTGGCTTCCATGTTTGGAGATACAACGCCATGCCGACCCGGCGACATTTCCTTATCAGCTTCGTCGCCACGCCGATTGTGCTGCCGAGACTCGGCCATGCAGCCGGCTCTCCGGTGGAGTTGCCGCTTACGGCTAGTTGCGGTGATGACCACGAGTTGACGCCGGCACAGACCGAAGGCCCGTATTTTACGCCGCAGAGCCCTGAAAAACAGGACTTCGCGAGCGATGCACCGGGCGGTGAAAGAATGACACTTGTTGGCTACGTGCTAACCAAGGACTGCCAACCGGTAGCAAAAGCGTTGATCGAGCTATGGCACGCCGATGAGAGCGGCACCTACGACAATAGCGGATACAAACTCCGCGGACATCAATTCACGGATGCAGAAGGCAAATGGTGGTTCGAGACGATCGTGCCTGGACTCTATCCTGGTCGCACCCGGCATTACCACGTGAAAGTCCAAAGGCCTGGCGGGAACGTGCTGACGACGCAGCTGTATTTTGCCGATGAGCCGGACAATGAGCGTGACCGCATATTCAACGCAGACTTGTTGCTCGACATCAGAACGACGAGCGACGGAAAATTCGGCCGTTACGATTTCATAGTGGCGTAGCTGGCGCGTTGCATCCAGCCTTACCGGCTCTACTCGTTGGCCGCTGCCACGGCAGCGGTGTGGCTCCGCGAATGCACATCGGTCGCCATCGCCTTGCGTAGAGCCGAGACGCTGATGTCCGGTTTGAGAAGAGGACGGACGTCGTTCCAGAGCCCGAGCGCGAACAGTCGGATCGGGCGTTGGTTCCCCAGCCAAAGTCAGGGGTTGAGTAGCAACGGAACAGAAAACCTACATAAGCTCCGGTTCGTCAGGTGATGATGGTTCCTTGGTGGAAGACGATCTGCCATACACACAAAGCGTCGTCCTGCGAGTTCGCCTGTCAGGCCTGCTGAAGGACATAGTTGAGCTGGTATAGGTTCTCAGCAAGCTGCCGGATTGAGAAATCAGTGCACGACAAGTCGTCAGGTTCCTGCGTTTTGTAGCGTTCCAGGAGGTTTTCGATGACGAAATCGCGGCCATAGATTTTGCCACTTGCGCCGATCTCCCAGAAATCATCGGCCGTCATTTTCAGAAGATCTTCCCGGCTGGTGCCAAACTCCCGCTGATGGAAGATCGGTTCGCGGGCGGCGAGCTCACTAAGAATGGCATCAAGATTGGATTTCTGCATTCCCGCTCCTTATCGGCCTGCTTTGAGGCCGCCGCGATCGCCGCAACAGACCCCGGTTTAATGTAACCCGCTTCCACGTGTCTGGCCGCGATTGAGCGTCGGTCGTTTGGCGACCAATAAATACTTCTTGAGGACGGTCGTCCCCGCTCCGAAAGACTATTGGGCGTTTGCTGCGACGTCGCTTGAAATCGGAGGCACAAGGCACCAGTTCAAAATTGGGCAATATGGAGTGAAACCAGCGCGATCTTTGCCGGCCAGAGAGAAGCGGGGGAGGAGAAAATGAATAATGAAAAACTCGGCTTCGAAGATGATTTGATGCTCGGCGTGCCGGCGGGGGGCGGGCGGGCGGTTCTCCAGGCCATTTCGTCTCACCTAGCGCAGCGCACTCGCGTCCCAGCCAGTGTCATTCTAGACGGCCTGCTCGACCGGGAGGCTCTTGGTTCGACGGGTTTCGGGGAAGGCTTTGCCCTACCGCACGCGTTTATTCCGGGTTTGATAACTGCGGCTAAAGTGCTTGTTACCCTGCGCGAACCGATCGAGTTCAACGCACCCGACGACGAGCCAGTCGATATCTTTCTCGCGGTGATATGGCCTTACGGGCAACATGAAGGTTTCTTGCAATACCTCTCCAAGCTTTGTCGTGTCTTTCGCTCAAAGAAGTTGTTGGCGGCCCTGCGAGGGGTACGATCTGAAACAGAGGCCTTAATCGTGCTTTCGGCGGCCGTTTGCACAACTGCTCCAAGTGCGCAAAGCTCTGTCACAGCCTCATATGGTGCGCCTCTGCGGTAGTTCGATGCCCTAAATCGCGTGATTGGCGCGTTCGGTCGTCGCTTCGTGCCGAGTCTTGGCTGGCTCGGCATACGACACGAAGCCTGTTCTCCCGTTTCCAGCGCCGTTAGCCATCTAGGCATTGGTTCCCGGCGCGGTTCGGGAAGGCGTACGAACCTGCTAACAGTGCGAAGCCGTCCGTGCGTGAAAATACGGAACTGTCGTCGCCACCAGCCACAAATGCGAGGGTACCACTCCCGGGACATTCCTCTGAAAATGAGAGTAGGATCCTTCAGGGGAAGAAAAGAGATGCCAGTCGGCTTGGTACACTATGCGCCCGTCACTCTGAACCAAGGGTTGTGAGCTATCGATGACGCCAGGACCAGAAAATTACAAGGAGCTTCTGCTTTTTCTGACGACGGCAGGCGTTATCGTGCCACTGTTTGGGCGATTGAAACTGAGCCCGGTTTTTGGCTTTCTCGCAGCCGGCATCTTGCTTGGTCCCTTCGGTCTTGGAGCGCTCGTAGGAGATTGGCCGTGGCTCTCCGCAATCTCAATCACCGACGTTGGACAGATCGCGCATCTTGCGGAATTCGGCGTGGCATTCCTGCTTTTTATGATCGCGCTCGAGCTGTCGTGGAGCCGTCTTCTGTTAATGCGCAAGCTCGTCTTCGGATTGGGCGGCCTTCAGGTCATCACCTCGACAGCCGTCCTCGCGGCCATCGCGGGCTTGCTGGGCCAAACTCCGGCTTCAGCGGTGGTGCTTGGCAGTGCGCTCGCCATGTCGTCGACGGCGATCATTCTGCCGTCGCTTGTTGAGCGCAAACTGCTGAACACCACCGTTGGGCGGGCAAGTTTCGCCGTATTGCTCTTCCAAGATCTCGCCGTGGCGCCTCTCCTGTTCATGGTGACGATTTTGGGCTCGCGCGGAGGCACGGGGCTCGGCGCCGGCCTGTTGTATGCTCTGGCGCCTGCCGCAGTGGCGCTTTTCGCGATGGCCGGCATCGGTCGCCTCATTCTGCGACCTTTGTTCAAACTGGTCGCGACAACAAAGAGTAACGAATTGTTCGTCGCTGCATGCCTCTTGGTCGTAATCGGTTCTGGCCTAATCACAGCCCTCAGTGGTCAGTCGATGGCGCTCGGCGCTTTCGTTGCAGGTCTCTTGCTCGCTGAAACCGAGTATCGTCGTCAGATCGAGGTTACCATCCAGCCCTTCCAGGGGCTTTTGCTTGGGCTCTTCTTCGTATCCGTTGGAGCTCGTCTGGATCTTTCCGAGATCATTGCCAACCCGGTCGTCACAGTCGGCGTCGCGATCGGGCTGTTTGCCATAAAAGCTCTGACCCTCTTTCCGATCGCGCGCCTGTCAGGACTGACGACCCGCCATGCCGGCGAAGTCGCACTTGTGGTAGGACCTGGCGGCGAGTTCGCATTAATCCTTATCGGCGCTGCTGTGGCAGGCAATGTTGTCCCTGGTGCCGTTGCCGCCACTGCCACAGTCGCGGCAACCTTGACGATGATCGGCGTTCCCTTGCTGGTGCGCCTGCTGGGCCGCGATAGGGCATATGCCGGGACGGCTGATCCTTCGTTTGCAGGACTGACGCCCCAGCATGATGACGGCTTAGAGCGTGTGATCGTCGTCGGCTATGGACGTGTCGGGCAACTGGTCGCGGAGATGCTCACGCGACATGGGTTGAGGTTCCTGGCAATCGACGCCGATCCCGCGCTTGTCGGCAAGGAGCGAGGGCGCGGTTCTACGATCTATTATGGCGATGCCACACGAATCGAGTTGCTTCGACGCTGCGGAATCCAGAGTGCTCGCGCACTTGTTGTAACCTTGGATAACGCAGAGGCTGTGGCCTCTATCGTCTCCTCTGCAAGAGCCGAGCGGGCGGATCTCACTATTGTCGCCCGCGCACGAGATGCGGTGCACGCAACTGAGTTATACGAACTCAAAGTGACGGATGCGGTGCCAGAGACCATCGAAGCCAGCCTCCAACTGTCGCAGGCGGTGCTCGTTGGCATCGGCATTCCGATGGGCCCGGTGATAGCATCCATTCATGAGCGACGGGATGAGTTTCGCAAGATGCTACAGCCAGCGGACGGTTCGAACAGGGAACGGCATGCGATCCGGCCGCGAAGGTCGAAGTGAGTCAAAATCACTCCGATAAGCATGAGAAACGTGCGGAGGCATGCCGCTGCCGGGCCACAGTTTTACGGCGAGGGCATCTGATGCACCCATGACTTTGTCGCACGAGCGGTATCTGCTGGTGGTCGAAAAGACGAGCCCGCTGGACCGCCAACTGCCAGATGGGGATGGTTTGACCCTGATACCAAAGCTGCGTGCTGGCGGTATTGCGGTGCCCGTTATCGTGCTGACAGCCAAAGGGTGTGTTCCAGACAGGATCGACGGGTTGGAGACTGGTGCCGATGATTATATGGCCAAGCCATTCGATTTCGATGAGCTCGTTGCCCGCTTGCGCGCCGTGATGCGACGTCCTGGGCTGGTTCAGTCGCAAATAGTCTCGGTCGGTAAACTGACGTTTGATTTGGAGTTTCGCGACGTATTGGTGGCCTCGCAGCGGCTTGAAATGCCGCGGCGGGAAATGTTGGTGCTGGAAAGTCTCGTGCGCAGGGTTGGGCGAATGGTGCCACGTCCAGCTTTGATGGAAGCGGTCTTTGGTTTCGACGACGAAATCCAGTCAAATGCCCTCGACTCTCACATATCTCGGCTCAGACGGAAGCTGTCCGATGCCGATGCAGGCGTTGTCATCAACGTCATTCGGGGTGTCGGATATTTGCTGCGTGAAGAGTCTTGACTGAGGCACATACATATTCGCTGAGGCGCAGATTGTTCTGGCGTCTACTGGCAGTGCAATCTGCGGTACTGGTTCTCGTGGTCGCGGTGCTTTTTGGTTCGGGGCAACTGTTCCAGTTCCGATCGACCGAAAACACAGTCGAAATATTGCGAGCGGCAGTTAAGCCCGATCAGCATGGCGGCTTTTCGCTCCGAGACACCGATGCGGTAAAGGCGTTTCGTCAAGACGTGCCAGACCTGTGGTTCATTATTCGTGATGGACAAGGGCATGTCCTGTCCGAAGGGACGATCCCTCCTGAATACGCGGTTATTGGCAACGCGCTGGACCATGTGGGACAGGCAAGGCTGGGTTGGAATATTGGCGATCCGGATAGGCCAGTGGCCAGGATGCGTTGGGTGGAAACTGAGGCTGGCCGGCTTCAGATCATGACCGGGTCGTCAGTATCGGCGCCATTTTTTCTAGTATTCCTCGGTATTTCGTTGATCTTGTTGAAACTGGTACTACCCATATTGGGCTTGGCGCGTTTGTTGCCACGCCAATTGTGGTTCGAAGAGCGATGACAGGAATGGAACGAGCAGCCGCACAAGCGGATTCCATCGATATCGAAAAGCGGGGTGTTCGACTGACCCCAGGCGGTCTGGGTCGAAGTTAGTGACGACGGAAAGGGTAATCCCGTTGAATTGCACGGACGTATCTTTGAGCCATTCTCTTCAAGCGCTATCAGCGTGCTGGTGGTTCGGGTCTGGGACTTAAGCTTGTGCAGGAAATAATGGAATTACACGGCGGCGATGTCGTTCTTGAAAACAGATCTGCAGGCGCATCATTTCGATTACGGTTTTCAATCCACTCCGTGAGTGAAGGAGCGACGGCGCCGTCATTTTCCTCCTGTCTTGCCGCAGGTTGCAAGCGGTCGACTCAAGCTTTGCACAACCCATCGTCTATCGATTGACTATCCGGTCGGGATGGACGCCGTACCATCGCTCCTCGGATTAGCAGGGAATCTCGGCCGAATGGAGCGCTCTAAGTACGGTTTCGCGCGTTTAGGATCGCATATTGTATCGAGTGAAATGAACCGAAGCCGTCCTTCTGAACGGCTTTCAGCTTGGTCCGTCACTCTACGAAGCGGTTAGCCGGTAGTCCGCGAACACCGGGGTTTACTGCCAACACCGCGCCTTCCTGTGGGTTGGCTGCCAGATGTTCATCGCGCATCGTGAAGCGTGCTGAAGTTACGAAAAGGGTCTCAAATCCAGGCCCGCCGAATGTGCAACTTGTCGGCCAGGAACAGGGCAGCTCGACGACGCGATCTATCCTGCCATCCGGGGCAAATCGAACGACGCAACCGCCGCCCGCAACGCGACAATTCCATATGAAACCTTCGGCGTCCACGCAGGATCCATCCGGCCGGCCTCGTTCAAACCCCGAAAGAATGGTTCGCCGATTGCGTAGCAACCCAGACTCTCTATCGAACTTGTAGCTGTAGATAGCGTTTTCTTCGGTGTCCGCCGTGATGAGGCGGCCGTCGCTGGTCCAAATGAGCGTGTTTGTGATGCCAAAGCGGTCATCACATACGGGACGCAATTCTCCGTGCGCATAGCGATAGAGCCTTCCTGTTTTGTCCGACATCGCAAGCGGCGTGCCGTCGGCGGCGATGTTGTCTTGCATCGTCCCCACCCAGAAGCTCCCGTCCGGTGCGACGACGCCTTCATTCAGTCGGTTGCCTGGCAGTTCAGGCTCGACCTCCGTCACAAAACGAAGTGGCCCGTCGAAGTCCCATAGCGCGATCGACTTTCTCGACCCGACAATTGCGCCACCATCGGCTCGAAGACCGATCGAAGTGACCAGATCGGGAACGCGCCATGTTTCATGCGTGCGAGACGTTGGGCAGAACCGGTGGATCGCTTTTCCCACGATGTCGACCCAACAAAGCTTGTGCTGTCGATCATCCCATACCGCACTCTCTCCGACGATATTTTCCGCCACGAGGACAACGCCAACTTCGACTCTCATAACTCCTCCGAGCTGTCTGCAAAATGGTTCTTGACACACAGCTTACCTATAAATTATGACTCAGTTCAATTCAACCTGTCCGACAGGTTTTATAAAACCGGGAGACAAAAATGACTATGGCGCCCCTTGACGAAGAGCAATTTGCATCCGGCAATCTCGTCGGCACAGCTATCGGCGCCATTACCCAGCACATCCGGACAAACGAGCTTGGCCCGGGCGATCGGCTTCCGAGCGAGGCTACGCTGTCGAAGGAGCTGAGCGTCTCACGATCGGTGGTTCGTGAAGCTTTCCGGTCACTCGCCACCATGCGGCTGATTGATCTCAACGTCGGAAAGCGCGCGACCGTGGCTCTACTTGATCATGGCGCAATGTCCCTGATGATCGAGCACGGTGTGCACACCGCCCAGATCAACATCAATCAGGTTTATGACGTGCGCCGCACGATCGAAATGCGAACGGCGACGCTAGCGGCGCTGAGGCGAACGGATGCGGAAGCGCGCATCATCCTCGACCACGCGCAGGCGATGGAGAAGAATTTCGCCGATGCGGACAAGGTCATGGAAAGCGACCTTGCCTTTCACCTGGAGATCGCGCGCGCCTCCAAGAACCCGATCTTCTCCATCATTGTCGGAGCCTTTCAAGGTGTCTCTCGACAGACCTGGCCGATCGGGTGGCGCAGTCGCGCCTCCGACGCGGAGCGGCACGCCATGAATCGCATCCATATTGAGTTAGCTGAGGCGATCCGTGCCGGCGATCCGCAGGCCGCCAGCCAGCTTATGGCTCGCCATTTTGATGAGAGTGCCAAAGCACTGATCGCCGCCGGTATCGCTTAAAGGATAGCCCAATGCAAATAACGAGACTTGAAACGCTCCGCGTCGCGGAGCGACCGAACCTGCTTTGGCTGCTCGTACACACGGACGAGGGACTGACCGGACTTGGAGAAACTTTCTTCGGCGCCGAGACTGTCGAAGCCTACATCCACGAGTATGTCGCGCCGCGCGTTATCGGCCGAAACCCGCTCCAGATCGATCTTCTCGCGACTGACCTGGTGGGTTACCTCGGGTTTCGCTCGTCCGGTGCGGAGGTACGCGGCAATTCGGCCTTTGACATTGCACTCTGGGATATATTCGGAAAGGCGACTGGTCAACCTATCGCGCAACTGCTCGGTGGCTTCAGTCGCAATGAAATTCGGACCTACAACACCTGCGCCGGTACGGAATACATCAAGAAGGCGACCGGCCAGACGACGGCGAACTACGACCTATCCTCTGCGGCCAGCCGCAACTACGACGACCTGAATGGTTTCCTCCATCGCGCCGACGAACTTGCCTTGTCTCTCCTGGAGGAGGGCATTACCGCGATGAAGATATGGCCATTCGACATCGCAGCGGAAAAGACGCGCGGCCAATATATTTCGGTTCCTGATCTTAAATCGGCGTTGTTACCGTTTGAGAAGATCCGCGCCGCGGTCGGCGATCGTATGGACATAATGGTCGAGTTCCATTCGATGTGGCAGCTCTTGCCGGCAATGCAGATTGCCCGCGCGCTCGAGCCGTACCAGACATTCTGGCACGAAGACCCCATCAAGATGGACAGCCTCTCGAGCCTCAAGCGTTATGCGGCGGTCTCGCCTGCGCCGATTTCAGCGTCGGAAACTTTGGGTTCGAGATGGGCCTTCCGCGACCTCTTGGAAACTGACGCTGCAGGCGTGGTCATGCTGGACATAAGCTGGTGTGGCGGACTGTCGGAGGCGCGGAAGATCGCCGCGATGGCGGAGGCATGGCATCTCCCGGTTGCGCCGCACGATTGCACTGGTCCGGTCGTACTTTGCGCTTCGACGCACCTCTCACTCAACGCCCCCAATGCGTTGGTTCAGGAAAGCGTTCGAGCCTTCTACAAAACCTGGTACCGCGACCTGGTGACGGCGCTTCCAGAAGTTCGAAACGGAATGATCACGGTCCCACCCGGTTCAGGTCTCGGGATGGAGCTCAACCCAGACCTCGAAAAGGCATTCACGGTGTCACGCCGCGTCTCAAGCGCGGACTGAAGAAATTCGACAGCAATCTGCAGCTTAAGGAGGAGTAAGCATGCGAACGGTTTTGATTGGAAGTGCATTAGGGTTGGCGCTTCTCGGCTCGAGCGCGCTTGGCGCATCGGCCGAGCCGCTGAAGATCGTCTTTACACATCACTCGTCGGCTTCGAATACGTTCTGGCAAGCGGTGAAGAAGGGGTTTGACGACGCCTGTGAGAAGATCGCGGCAAGCTGCCAAATGGTGTTTACACAGACTGAAGGGTCTGTGGAACAGCAACTCTCCAACATGGAAGCTGCGTTGGCGCGCAAGCCCGACGCACTTCTGACCTCCATCGTTGATGACAAGGCGTTTGACGACGTCATCGCTCGGGCCACCAAGAATGGCGTGGAGGTGATCGGCGTCAACGTTGATGACAGCGAGGGAGCGAAAGGAAACGCGCGCGCCGCTTTCGTCGGACAGGGCTTCCGAAAAGCCGGGTACTCGCTCGGGAAGGCGATGTCAGAGAATTTTCCGAAAGAAGGACCGATCAAGGTACTCGTCGGGATCTCGGCGCCGGGGCAGAATTGGTCTGAAACACGCGGGCAGGGCGTGATGGACTTCCTCGAGGAGTTTAAGGCTGCAAATCCTGGCCGTGACATCGCTTGGGAACGGATCGACAGTGGAACGGACCTTGCGGTCACGTCGGATCGTGTTGGCGCCTATCTCAACGCGCATCCCGACACGACAGCCTACTTCGACACCGGCTTCTGGCATGCTGCCGTAGCGCGCGTGCTCAAGGACCGTGGGGTCGCACCAGGCAAGGTGCTCCTGGGCGGTTTCGATCTTGTGCCCGAGGTCGTCCAGCAAATGCAGACTGGCTATGTCCAGGTGCAGGTCGATCAGCAGCCCTACATGCAGGGGTTCATGCCTGTCATGCAGGTCTATCTCGCCCGGAATTTTGGCCTCGCTCCGGCTGACATCGATACGGGGCAGGGGATCGTGCGCCCGGAAGATGCCGACAATATCATGGACCTGTCTGCAAAGGGCCTGAGGTAAGCGCCTCTCTCCAACGTTCCAGCGATTAGAGAGTAACCAATCGATCAAGCATCGGCTTTGCGCGGCAACAGTGGCGCGCAAAGCTGTGCATTTGGCTGGAGGCCTGCGAACCAGCAGCCCTGCCGCTCGGGAGTGCATGTAATGAAAAGAATGCTGAAAATTTACATGGAGAAGCCGGAACTGGCGGCGCTTCTCCTCCTCTTTCTCATGATCGTTCTCTTTCAGATAAGGTCGGGAGGCGTCTTCTTGAGCCTTGATAATCTGCGAGGCTTCTTTGGGATCCTGCCGGAAATGGCGCTGGTAGCGATCGGCGTCACAGTTTTGATGATTTGCGGTGAATTCGATCTTTCGGTGGGAGCGGTGTTCGCCTTGATGCCAATGACGATGGCAGTCCTGATGGCCATGGGGATCGCGTTCCCGATGGCCTTTATCGCGGGCGTGCTGGTCTGCGTGGCAATAGGTTTCCTGAACGGTTTTCTGACGATCCGGTTCGCCATTCCGAGTTTCATCACCACGCTTGGCATGATGTTTGTGGCGAGGTCTCTCACCGTGGTGATCTCCGGCGGCTTTCCGCCACTCCTGCCGGCTGATCTTCCCACATGGCTCTTCACCAGTTTCGTGGGGCCAGGGCAACTTCTTCGCATGTCGTTCATCTGGTTCGTCGTCATTGCTGTCCTTGTGTCTCTGCTTCTGAACCGGACGAACCTGGGAAACTGGATACGAGCAACTGGCGGGTTCCTGCCGGCCGCAGATGCGCTCGGGATCCCGACGGCGCGCGTCAAGATTGCCTGCTTCATTCTGTGCTCGGTGCTTAGCGGCTTTGCCGGGCTTATTCAGGTGCTGCGCCTTGGCTCGCCACTGCCTTCGATTGGCGAGGGTATGGAGCTCCAGGCCGTCGCCGCAGCCGTCATTGGCGGAACCGCCTTGAATGGCGGAGTGGGGGCCGTCCTCGGAGGCATCATTGGCGTCGTGCTCATCCGTGTCATCGATAACGGTCTGATCCTCAGCCAAGTCGATGCCAACTGGTTCAAGTTCGCGATCGGAGCACTGACCATCTTTGCGGTCGTCGCCAATTCATGGCTGCGCAAGCGGGCCAAAGCGATTAAGGTGGAGATCTGAGCGATGAACGGTCCAATTGTTTCCGTCAAAAACCTGCACAAATGGTATTCCGGCGTTCATGCCCTTAGGGGTGTCTCGGTCGATTTCGCGCGCAATGAAGCCGTCGGCCTGATCGGCGACAACGGTGCGGGCAAGTCGACGCTGATCAACATCCTTTCCGGTGTCCAGAAGCAGGACGAAGGTCGCATTTTTGTCGAAGGCAAGGAGGCGACGATATCAAGTCCGCGTGACTCGATGCGGCTCGGTATCGAGACCATCTATCAATACAACTCCATGGTGCCGACCATGTCGATCGCTCGGAATCTCTTTATTGGCCGCGAGCCGATCAAGTACTCCCTCTTCGGCATTGGCGTGCTCGACATGCGCAAGATGCGCAAGGAGAGCGTACGGGCCATCGCGGATGTCGATCTGCACCTGCGCTCGCCCGACGCTTTGGTTGGCGAACTCTCGGGTGGCCAACGACAGGGCGTCGCTATCGCGCGAGCCATGCACTTCAAGTCGAAAGTCATGATCCTCGACGAGCCGACAAATCACCTGTCGGTGAAGGAAACCAATAAGGTCATAGGTTTCGTTCGCTCGTTGAAGGAACAGAACGTCACCGGCATCTTCATCAGCCACAACATGCACCACGTGTTCGAGTCCTGCGACCGGGTTGTCGCTATGGCGCGTGGGCAGATCGTGCTCGACAAGCGCGTCAGCGAGACGTCGATCGACGAAGTTCAATCCGTGCTCTGAGGAGGAATGCAGATGAAACCACTTGAGGGAAAGGTGGCGCTGGTCACAGGCGGTCTCGGCACGCTCGGTCGCGCACAGACCAGTAAGCTCAGCGCCGAAGGCGCGGCCGTCATCGTGCTCGATCGCCCCGGTCACGAGGCAGAGGCGACAACGCAGGACCTTGGCGAGAATGCGCGTTTTCTCGGTTGTGATCTCAACGACCTGGCACGCTCAGAGCAACTCATTCGGCAGGAGGCCGAGGCGTCAGGTGGCATCGACATCCTGATCAACAACGCTGCGCTCATCATCAACAAGCCGTTCCAGGACTTCAGCCTCGAGGAGTACGAGGATCAAATCCGCGTCAATTCCTCGGCTGCTTTTGCAGCGGTGCGAGCCTGTGCCGAATGGATGAAACAAAAACGAAGCGGAAAGATCCTCAACTTCGCGTCCATCACACTCAACGGACAGTGGGATGGTTATGTGCCCTATGTCGCTTCGAAGGGGGCGATGATCGGCCTGACGAAGTCGCTTGCGCGGGAACTCGGCCATCATGGCATCAACGTCAATGCCATCTCCCCCGGAGCCGTCATCTCCGAGGCCGAAAACCGTGTCTTTGCAGATCGACTTCAGGAGTACAATGATTGGGTTCTGGACCGGCAATGCATCAAGGCACGTCTCAAGCCCGAGGACGTGGCGGAGCTTGTCTATTTCCTCGTTTCCCCGGCCTCAGACATGATCACGGGTCAGAATTTCGCCATTGACGGCGGTTGGTAGATGGTTGTCGAACGGGTCACCGTCGAGAACGGCAGCGCGCACCTGCAGCTCGTTCCGGCGCTTGGTGGTGGGATCGCGCAGCTTGATGTGCGAACTGCGAGCGGAGACTGGCTACCTGTATTGAGGCCCTGGCATGGCCGGTTGGAGGATGGTCCCTTCGAACTGGGATGTAACGTCCTCGTTCCGTTTTCGAACCGCATTTCCGGGGGCGGTTTCGAGCATGACAGTGCGTTCCATCGCGTGCCTGCCAACCTTGCCGGCGAGCCGTTCCCTATTCACGGCGACGGCTTCCAGCGGCACTGGCACTTGCTTGCTCACAATGATGAGACAGTGGAACTCGGATGCGATGGGGAGATCGGTCCATTTCGTTATCGGGCTTGGCAGCTCTTTACCCTTCGGGACGACAGGCTGGTGGTGGAGCTGCGCGTCCAAAACCTCTCGCAGCAAGCGCTACCTTTCGGCATTGGGTTCCATCCGTGGTTTCCGCGAAATGAGGGCACTCGGCTGAAATTTCGGGCCACGGAGTTTTGGCTCGAAGACGGCAATCATCTTCCCGCTGGTCGGCGGAACATTTGCGAGGTTCCGGACCGGAACTTTGGCGACGGCCGGGTATTGCCCGAGCATTGGATTAACAACGCCTTCGGTGGGTGGGCGCGAGAAGCAATCATTTCCCAGGAAGCGGGGGCCGCTTCAGTCAAGATCACTGTTTCCGATACTCTTGGATATGCGCTGGTCTATTCGCCAGGATCGAAGGCGGACTTCTTTTGTTTCGAGCCGGTTTCCCACCCGGTAGACGCACATAATCTCGTTGGCCGTCCGGGTTTAAGGGTGCTCGAACGTCATGAGGAACTGACGGCTTCAATGACGCTGAATTGGGATGAACGATATGGAACTCGATAAGTCTGGCACCTTCGTTGGTCGTGTGTGGTCATCTGAGGAACAGGGGCCGGTGTTGGTGACTGTCAGGGCGGGCGTAGTCTTCGATATCACGTCGAAAGAAGCGCCAACGATGCGGGATCTCGCGGAGATGGATGATCCTGTTAGATACGTCAGGGCGCAGCGGGGGAGGGCAATCTGCGATCTGGTGGAGCTCCTCTCGGCAACTCCTGCGAAGTCCGAAACGCGGCGGATCCTCGCGCCATGTGACCTCCAGGCGATCAAAGCGTGCGGCGTCACCTTCGCACGATCGATGCTCGAAAGAGTCATCGAAGAGCGCGCTGCCGGCAATCCAGAACGTGCCTCCGAAATCCGCGAGCGGGTGACAATGCTCGTCGGCGATAGCTTAAGCAACCTCAAGGCCGGCTCACCGGCGGCGGCAAAGGTCAAGCAGGCGCTGATCGAAGAAGGCGTATGGTCCCAATATCTCGAAGTCGGGATCGGTCCCGACGCCGAAGTCTTCACCAAAGGGCAGGTCATGTCGGCCGTCGGCTACGGGGATGAAGTGGGTCTGCACCCGATTTCGAAATGGAATAACCCCGAGCCCGAGGTCGTGCTGGTTGTCAACAGTAGAGGCATAGTCAAGGGAGCGACGCTCGGTAATGACGTGAACTTGCGTGATGTTGAGGGGCGGTCAGCACTCTTGCTTGGCAAGGCCAAGGACAACAACGCATCCTGCGCGCTCGGACCGTTCATTCGGCTGCTCGACGAGAGCTATTCGCTCGACGACGTGCGCAATGCAGAGCTAAATTTGCGGATAGAAGGCGAGGATGGGTATGCGCTGACAGGCCGGAGTTCCATGAAGGAAATCAGCCGCGACCCGCTTGACCTCGTCGCACAGACCATCGGTGACCACCATCAGTACCCCGATGGCTTCATGTTGTTTATGGGCACACTGTTTGCGCCCGTTGAAGATCGCGACGTTCCAGGTCAGGGTTTTACGCACAAGATCGGGGATCTAGTCACGATCTCGAATCGGCAACTTGGGGAACTTGTGAACACAGTGCGTCTGTCGACCGAGTGTAGCCCCTGGACATTTGGCACATCGCACCTGATGCGTAATCTTGCGGCGCGCCGGCTGATCTAAAGGGAACCATGACATTGCATCAGAACCTGATAGCCGGCGAATGGGTCGGTGGTGACGGGGTTGCCAACATCAACCCCTCGAACACCAACGACGTCGTCGGCGAATATGCCCGCGCTTCGGCCGACGATGCGCGTGCTGCAATTGCGGCCGCAAAGGCGGCGTTCCCGGCCTGGTCTCGCTCCGGCATTCTCGAACGCCACGCCATCCTGAGGAAGACCGCCGACGAGATCCTCGCCCGCAAGGACGAGCTCGGAAAGCTGCTGTCGCGCGAGGAAGGCAAGACGCTCGTCGAAGGCATCGGCGAGGCGGTGCGTGCCGGCCAGATCTTCGACTTCTTCGCCGGCGAATGCCTGCGACTGGCGGGCGAGGTGCTGCCGTCGGCCCGGCCCAATATCGGCGTCGAGATCACCCGCGAGCCGGTCGGCGTCGTCGGCATCATCACGCCCTGGAACTTCCCGATCGCCATTCCCGCCTGGAAGATCGCGCCGGCTCTTTGCTATGGCAACACC
>NZ_FMXF01000033.1:0-67259 GCF_900103435.1 Sinorhizobium sp. NFACC03 | reverse complement strand
ATCCTTCGGTCGACAGCGGGTTCAAGGCGACAGACGCGGCCTTTTCCGGCGGCACGCTTGTCTGCAACTGCACCAGCAATCCGGTGAAGGTCCGCATCAAGGGCGACATCGCCCACAACCATGCCTGCGGCTGCACCAAATGCTGGAAGCCTGACGGCGCTGTCTTCTCAGTCGTTGCCGTGGCACCGACCGCCAACGTCGAAGTCCTTCAGAACGGAGACAAACTTGCAGTCGTGGATCCAGGCGCGCTGATCCAGCGGCATGCCTGCAAGGATTGCGGCGTGCACATGTACGGTCCCGTCGAACGCGATCATGCTTTCAAGGGCCTGTCTTTCGTCCACCCTGAGTGTTTCCAGGAAGCGGGCTGGGCAAAGCCGGGCTTTGCCGCCTTCGTCTCCTCGATCATCGAGAGTGGCTATGATCCTGCTGGAATGGACGGCATGCGCGCCCGGTTACGCGAACTGGGCATTGAGCCCTATGACTGCCTCAATCCTGTACTGATGGATGTTATCGCCACGTGGACGGCAAAGAAGAGCGGTGCGCTCAAAGCATGAGGTTCCCGGTCCAGCCAGTGGCTGGACCGGATCATTCCCCCTGTAGCTTAGCGATCGATGACGAGGTCGCTCAGCGGCTTCGAACAACAGGGCAGGAAGAGTCCGGCGTCGATTTCTCGCTGCCGGATGCCGCCATTGTGGTTCATCTCGACCGAGCCGGATACGAGCTTCGACTTGCACGTGCCACAGACGCCGTTCGAACAGGATGACGGCAGTTTCACTCCGGCCTTCTTCGCGCAGGAGAGCACGGTCTGTTCTTCTGCAACCTCGATCTTGCGAGCCTGTTTGGAAAATTCGACCTGGAAGGTTCGGGTGGCCGGCTCTTCGATGACGGGAACATCCACGTCGTCGACCACGGCCGCGTCGAAGCTCTCCTCGATATAGTTGGATGGCGGAGCGCCCAGTTCGGCGCAGATCGCGCGTGCAGCCGCCATGAACGGCGCCGGGCCGCAACACAGGACGACGCGCTCGGCCAGATCTGGAACCGCTAGCTTCATATATGCGGGCGAAATCCGCCCTGTCAGCCCGGGCCAGTTCGCTTCGCCGGAAATGACTTCCGGTAAAAATTGCAGGCGGAGACCTTTGATCCGATTTGCAAGATTGGCGAGTTCGTCGCGAAAGACTAGGTCCTTCGGGGTGCGTGCCGCATGCATGAAGACGACGTCGACAGGCTCGCAGGTGTCGGCGAGCTCGCGAACCATCGCCATGACCGGCGTAATCCCTGAACCTCCTGACAGAAACAGATACTTCCTCGCGTTCGGGCGCGTGAAATGACCGAGGGGACCGTTCGCCTTGACTCTGGCATTGACGGCCAGGTTGTCGTGAAGCCAGTTCGATATCTTGCCGCCGGCGACGCGTTTGACCGTGACCGAAAACGCATTACTACGCCTCGGCGACGACGAGATGCTGTAGCAACGGCTTTCCGGCTCGCCATCGATATCGAGGTCGAACAGGAAGTATTGACCGGCTTCAAAGGCAAAGCACTTGCCCTCGGGGGACGCGAAGGTGAATGTCCTTACGTCGTGCGTTTCTTCGTGGACATCGACGCAGACCAGATCTTCATCGCTGTTGCGGTTCCACAAACCGTTAGGCTCAAGACGCTCAGCCTGAGAAAAGATGCTCTTAGTATCCATGGGCGCGCATCCGGTCGATGTACCACGACGCGAACTTGTCGAGGTTGGTTTCGGAGAAGGGCGAGTAGGGGCCTGGTACATAGGCCGGATCCTCGACGCCGGCATGTGAGCGGGCGACGAGTTCGGCGTCCTGGTCGGTCGTTGCGATCCAGACGTTGGTCAGTTTTTCGAGGTCGTAGTCGACGCCCTCGACGGCATCCTTGTGCACGAGCCACTTCGTGCGCACGAGAGTCTTGTCTGCGGAGAGCGGTATGACGATCGCGACAACCGCGTGATCGCCCATGAAGTGGTTCCAGCTGTTGTGCCCCCAGAGATGCATGTCACCGAGATCCTTGCGCGACATTGTTCCAAGCAGCTTTGCCGAAGCGGCCTTTGCATCGGGAGTCTGGGATTCGCCGGCACCGGAAATGATCAATCGCTGTGTGCGAAAATTTGTAGTGCAGTCCACCAGTTGCTCGACGGCCGCAGACGGATAGCCGTCGGCCTCCCATAGTCTGGTGCGCTCCTCATAGAGCGAGAAATGCTCTTCGGCCTGGGCTCGATCTTCCGGGCTCAATGCCTCCGGGTCGAAGCCGAAATCAAGGTCGACGAAGGAGACGCAGAGTTCGGGATGGTTGGCGGAGCAGTGGTAACACTCGCGATTGTTCTCGATCGTGAGCTTCCAATTTCCCTGCTCGATCACATCAGATTCGTACGCGACCTTGGCGTTTCTGATGTCGTAGGGTGCGAGGCGTTCGGCCATGATTTCGACGAGGCGATCGATGTCTTCGGGCGGATTGTCTGACAGGCAGGCATAGATCAGGCCACTAACGGATTTGAAGGTCACCGATTTGAGGCTATGGCATTCCTTGTCGAAGCCCTTGCCCATATGGGGGGCATAGCTCAGGTCGCCCGTCAGTTCATAGGTCCAGGTGTGATAGGGACAGACGAGCTTCGAAACGATCGTCTTTCCGGCATCCAGCAGGCGTGCGCCGCGGTGGCGGCAGACATTGTGCATGACGCGGATCTCGCCATCGTCGTCGCGCAAGAGGATGAGGCTGGTCTTGCCGATATCGACGACCGTTGCATCGCCCGGTTCCGGCACATCGCATTCAAGGCCGATACAGATCCAGTGGCGGCGGAAGAACACCTCGAGATCTGCCTCGAACACGTCCTCGCGTGTGTAAAGGCCGGCCGGAAGTGAATGTCCTTCGGCTCTTGCATCCAGAAGGGTCGATATGGGAGAAGCAAATGTCTGCAGCATAATTCCACCTTATGTTCCAATCGAAGGCCGATGGGCTGAAAGGCAGGATTGCTCAGCTATTCTAGTCACTCAACGGCATAAATATACGCGCATGACATTACCAAATGTAATGGAAGAGAGATGGCGAACCTGAGGAAGAAACTACCGCCGCTCACCGCCTTGACGGCATTTGAAGCGGCGGCCCGTTTGTCCAGCTTCACGCGCGCGGCGACGGAGCTCGGCGTGACCCAGGCTGCCGTAAGCCGGCAAATCCATTTGCTGGAAGAGGATTTTGGTTTTCCCTTGTTTCGGCGGCTCCACCGCAAGATCGAATTGACAGAGAAGGGCAAGCTGCTGTCAGCAGCGGCTGGCGACGCATTCAACCTTATTGCCGACACCGTCGCCGATCTCCGGTCGGACGGTCCGGATGACGAGTTGGCCATCTCGGCGACCATCTCGTTCTCGCACTTCTGGCTTCTGCCAAGGATCGCCGCGTTTTCTCGCGCCCATCCTGAAATCAAACTTCGCATCATTACGCAGGATGCCCGAACAAGTATCGAGGCAAGCGATGTGGATCTGGCGATCCGCTATGGGACCGGCACTTGGTCGGACGGTCAGGCGGAGCTCCTGTTTGAGGACGAAGTTTTTCCGATTTGCAGCGCTGACTATCTACTCACGGCCGACCCGATCCGCACGCCGCAAGATCTTGTTGGTCATCCCCTAATAACGAGCGATATTGACGACCCGACCTGGACAGGTTGGGACGAATGGCTTGCGGCCTTTTCAGTGAAGGCGCCGAAAAAGGCTCGCGGCCTGCGATGCAGTTTCTACACGGAGGCCATTTATGCAGCAATGAACGGG
Organism: Sinorhizobium sp. NFACC03; assembly: GCF_900103435.1. Taxonomy (NCBI): domain Bacteria; kingdom Pseudomonadati; phylum Pseudomonadota; class Alphaproteobacteria; order Hyphomicrobiales; family Rhizobiaceae; genus Sinorhizobium; species Sinorhizobium sp. NFACC03. The sequence continues at coordinate 63,489 of NZ_FMXF01000033.1, read as the reverse complement.
CAAGGCATTGCGCTCGGTTGGAATCGCCTGGTCGCCGACCTTATCCAGCAATCCCGCTTGGTCCGCCTCACCGAAGCGTCTATCCGCACCAGGGCGGCCTATTTTGTTGTAGTGCCGGCGAGGAAGCTAAAAAAGGAAAGTGGGCGGCTGTTCATTGAGTGGCTGCGCGAGGTTTCTGCAATAAGTTGACGGAGGGTTAGAAGCCTTTCAAGTAGCTTGTCGCCTTTACCTAGTGGCGAAGATCATCGGTGCTTCGACTGCGCGACAACCGAATTGAGACCTTTGCCGCGCTCGTATGAGACTGAGGTCCCATGGCGGAACTTTTGCGGGTCTCCTAGGTTTTAACGTGCCACTTCGATCTGGACTCTGGGATCGAAAATGCCTCTGGCCCCCACCTACTTGTCCCTGCGGGGGCCTCCTGAGTAGTTTCACGAAAGGTGGAAGGTGTCGCCTCTCTGAGCGTTCGACCTCGCCCACGGGCTCTTGGACTTGTTTCAACATTGGAAGCGAGGCCGCTCTTTCGAGCATCTTTGAGGAGGGAAATCATGGCCGACGATCCGAAGGAGAATGGCCGGGAGGCGATGGCGAGCCGACGCGTCGCGCAGGCCGCGAGCCACCAGGGCGAGATCGTGAGCAACCTCGACGGGATCGGCGGCGACGCGCGGCTGGTCCGCATTTTGGTGGGCACCTTCGAAAATGCGTTTGCGCCGCATATCGAAGATCGTGATCACCGGAGAGACCTGAGAATTGAGGAAGCTCTACAGGGATCTTTCCTGCGGCACAGGTGGCTCTGAAATCTTGCCCATCCCCTGCTTCTGCTGGCCAAGTGACGTCTACAAATCTGCCGATCGACCGGAGGTAGGCGATACACTCCAGCTTACCGGATCTCGCGTACTTCTCTTCTATTGGTTGAGCTCCTCGTTGGCTTGATCCTGATCGTCGACATCGCCGATCACATACATGTCGTGCCCTGCGGGCCGATGTCACAGTCGGCCTCAACTACCTCATCAACGACGGCGGGAATCTCGCTGGCCTTCATCCGGCGACGTTGGCTTTTGGGTCATGTCAGGTCCTCCTTAGCGATGGGCAGGCTAGGCAGGACCGTCGCGGGCAGCTAGGCGCAAAAGCGCGAGTAAGATTTCGGTGTAGGAGAGGGATGGATCCCAGAGCGCTTCTTCGCTTGGGGCTGGGGCGCGCTCTGGGATCACTAGCGCAAACGGTGGTTGGGCCAATGCCGGTTGACGCTTCAGTACCAATGGCGGCGGAACGTAGATTCGGCAATGCAACTAGGACCTTTGCCACTCTGTCTCAGACCAAAGTCCAGGTTGAATCGTCCTGCCGTCTCATTCCTTCCCATCCAAGATAATCCGAAGGATCCGGATCATATCGGCCGCGTCGAGGAGCGCGGCTTTTACGTGGTCATCGGTTCGCCTTTCGATGCCCACCGCGGCCGAGCGCATTCTCTCGGCCCAGCGGGCCAGCGCCCACAAGCGGGGCGCTTCCTGTCGTTCCGATGGATTTGCCGAGGGGTTGGCAGGGAACCTCCGGTCTGGTTAGCTGCCATCGCCATCGGCGGTAGTGGCCCATCTGAAAACATACGACCGAGCCGAGACAGCAGGTCGCTCCAACGCTCTGGCTGGCTCGGCTTGGTCCTTTCCGCCGTTCCGGTCTCACTTAGACGAGCACGTCTCCATCGCGCGCGACCACGCGTCCGCCAGAAATGACCAGCCGGCGTGGCGGGCAGCGCACCAGCGCATCGGGTACGTTCTCGGCATCGACCAGCACGATATCGGCGCGCGCACCCACGGTCAGGTCGTGCATGTCACGTCCAACGAAATGCCTGCCGCGCCGGGTCGCTAGATCCACCGCGGCAACCAGCTTGTCGTCGTGGCGCAGCCCGTGCAGGCGCGCGAACTGATGTGCGACGCGCAGCATGTCGCCGTCGCCGAAGGGCGACCACAGATCGCGGATACCGTCCGTACCGAGACCCAGCGGCACGCCATGAGTCTGCATTTGCTGCCACGGCAGCGGCGCCGTTCCGCACATCGCCACGGTCGTCCACGAGACGCCTGCTTCCGCAAGCTTTTCGATGATCTCCTCCTGCACTTTCGCCGGCAGCGTCCCGAGCACGAAGCCGTGCGAGATCGTCACCTTGCCCTGCAGGCCGGCATCGATCGTGCGCCGCATCACCTGCCGGAACTCGTAGACGCCCAGGGAGCCGAACTCGTGCAGATGCAGGTCGAGACCGACATTGCGGTTCACCGCAATGTCGAACAGGCCGTCCAGCACCTTTTCGACATCGCCGTCGATCGTGCCCGGATCGAGCCCGCCGATCTTGTCGACGCCGGCGGCGGCCGCCTCGTCCAGAAGCTTCATGACCCCGGGGCGGCGCAGGACGCCGTCCTGCGGGAAGGCGACCGTCTCGACCTGGATGGCATCGCCCACTTCGGCGCGCGCCGCCTGCACGCATTCGAGCCCGCGCAGCCCGACACCGAGATCGACATCGATATGGGTGCGCGTCGCCGTCGTGCCGTTGCGGATGAACTGGCGCAGCACCGCAGCGCTGGAGGACGCATTCGGGATGCCGTATTTGTCGCGCTGGGCGCGCTCGTTGGCGATCCACCCCTCGACGGTCGGGCGCTCCGAGTAGCTATAGGACACCCACGGCTTGCCCCACCAACTCTTGTCGACATGCGAATGGGTGTTGATGAACCCCGGAAGCGCGACAAGCCCGTCGCCATCGATACCGGCGGCGGCAGATTGCCCGGCAGGACGGATCGCAGCAATCTTCCGGTCGTCGATGACGATATCCACGGCGTCACCGCCCCAGGGGCGGACATTGCTCAGCGTGTAGTTTCTGTCTGTCACAGCTGTCATTCCTTATTTACATGTAGGGAGAAATCAGCGGACGCGCCGCAGGAAGGCCGCGGTCCGTTCGTGTCGGGGATTATCGAGCACGTCGCGTGCCGGCCCGTCTTCGACGACGCGGCCCTGATCCATGAACACCGCGCGGTCGGCGACCTCGCGGGCAAAACCGATCTCGTGGGTGACGACGAGCATGGTCATGCCTTCCTCGGCGACCCTGCGCATGGTAGTCAGCACCTCGCCGACGAGTTCCGGGTCGAGCGCGCTGGTCGGTTCGTCGAACATCATCAGCCGCGGCTCCATGGCGAGCGCCCGTGCGATCGCCACCCGTTGCTGCTGGCCGCCGGAAAGCTGGCTCGGATAGGCGGAAGCTCGCTCGGACATGCCGACGAGGGCAAGCAAGCTCTGCGCCTTCTCCACCGCCTCGTGCGAACGCTTGAGGATCTTCACCGGGCCGTAGACGACATTTTCCAGCGCGGTCATGTGGCCGAACAGGTTGAAGTGCTGGAACACCATGCCGATATGCTGGCGGGCCTTGGCAATCGCCCGCTCCGGCTGCTCGTAAAGCACGCCGCCACGGATTTCGTAGCCAATGCGCTCGCCCGCCACCTCGATCAGCCCGCCATCGACGGGATCGAGATGGTTGATGCAGCGCAGAAGCGTGCTCTTGCCCGAGCCGGACGGCCCCAGCACGCAGACGATCTCGCCTTTCCTGACTGTGATATCGACACCGCGAAGGACATGGTTTTCACCGAGCCATTTGTTGACGCCCTCGACCTTGAGCATTGTGGTTGCCGTCACCGTCATGCCCGGTCTCCTTTGGTTGCGAGGCTTGCAAGCCCGGGACGCGGCTTCTTCTTGCGCGCCAGCCGCGAACCAGGCTGGGTGACGCTGAAGCGCTTTTCGAGGAAATGCTGGCCGATGCTGGCGACGGTGACGAGGATCAGATACCAGAGCGCTGCAACGATCAGCAGCGGCAGGATCTTGAAATTCTGGCCGTAGATGAGCTGGACGCGCGTCAAGAGATCGCTGCCGCCGATGACGGAGACGAGGGACGTCGCCTTGAGCATGCCGATGAACTGGTTGCCCGTCGGCGGCAGGATGACCCGAATGCTCTGCGGCAAGACGATCTGCCGCAAGGCCTGGCCGCGGGTGAGCCCGAGGCTCATGCCGGCATCCGTCTGGCCGGCGGGCACCGAAAGCATGCCGCCGCGGATGATTTCCGCCATATAGCCAGATTCGGCGAGCGACAGGGCGATCAGGCCGGCGGAGAAGCCGGAAATCAGCGAGTTGGTACTGTAGCCGAGGATCGTCGGGAAAAGGACCGCGAGATTATACCAGAGCAGGACCTGAACCAGCATCGGCACGCCGCGGAAGAACCAGACATAGATGCGTCCGATGGCGCTGGCGACCTTATTGTCGCTCTGCATCATCAGCGCAATGAAGAAGGCAAGCACGATGGAGATCAGCATCGCGAGGATGGAAAGCTCGATCGTTACGCCGACACCGCCGAGAACGACGGGATGTAGCATGAACTGGGCCACAACACCCCACTCCATGTTCGGATTTCCGGCCTGGGAGGCAACGAACATCGCCAGAAGCGTGATCGCAATCAGCGCTGTGGCAATCTGTCCGTATTTCGTCCGTTGCTTGGCACGAACCGGTCCGTCCTGGCTTGGGGGCTCGTCGCCCGGCTGCCGCACGTAATGCGCGACAGCCGGGTCGAGCCGGTCCTCAGCAAGCCCCTTGCCGTTGAGGTTCGACATCGGGATCAGTCCTTCGCCAAGTTGACGCCGTAGTCGTCGAGCTTGATGACCTCGACCTGCCAGTCGGCCAGGATCTTGTCATAGGTGCCGTCTTCGTGGATGGCTTCGAGGGCGGCAACGAAGGCGTCGCGCAACGCGGTTTCTTCCTTGTTGAAGGTTATGCCGAGATAGACCTTCGGCTCGAATTCGATCGGCAGGGAATCGAGCATGTCACCGGTCTCCCGCTTCAGGACCGCAACGGCAAGGTCCGGCCAGATCATCGCATCGACACGACCGGAGGTAAGAGCGAGGTTCTTGTCGCTGCTGTTGGGATAGGAGATGAGCTTGGTCGGCTCCTTGCCTTCGGCGGTGCAGGCGGCGGCCATCAGGTCGACCAGACGCTGCGCATCGCTGCCCTTGACGTCGCCGAGCGTAATGCCGCAGCCGCCACTCACCTCGCCGGTGATGCCCTTGGGATTGCCCTTGGCGATCATGAACACTGAGCCGGCGAGCTGGTAATCGATGAAGTCGACCTTTTCCTGACGGTTCTTACGGTCGGTCATGCCGGCAATGGCGGCATCGAACTTCTTGCTCTGCATGCCGATCAGGATCTGGTCGAAGGGAACCTTGTCCCACTGCACCGGCAGGCCGAGCTTGGCGGCCATCGCCTCCATGAGATCGACATTGTAGCCCTTGATACCGGTCTCGCCGATCGGCGTGAAGTTGGCCGGCTCGAAATCGGGCTGGGTCGCCACGGTAAGGACGCCGGCCTTTCGGTACTTCTCCGGCACCAGGCTCGCCAGGGGTGCGGTATCGTCGAACCCGACCGTCACAGAACCGCCCGAGCTTGCCGTCGGCGCGGCTGCAGCGTCGTAAGGATCGATGCCGAGCAGGGTCAAGCCAGCCACGACCGTGCCGATTGCCATGCCGATACGGCCCTTCCAGGGGTGTCGCGATACCATTTCTCTTCCTCCGTTTGTTGTCTCCGGCCCGCGGGATGCGGCCGAAGCCTTGGTTGTTCGATTGTCGACGGTCTGATGCCGACACGTGCCGTCACAGGCTGCGGGGTCGCGGAAAGCCTCCCTCGTGCTCCTCCAGGCTCTCCAAATCCCTTCTCCTCAGTAGAGATTATCGATGATCAATCAGATCGTATATAATCCGTAGCACTATCATAAATCCTCCGCAACGATTATGTGTGATCGATCAGATTATGTATAATGTGGTTTTTGAGATGGATGGGACGAGCAAGTTGAACAGCAAAGGCACTGCGGCAATGTCAAAGATGGAAGAGGCGTTTACGCGCCTGCGGCGCGACATTCTCGATGCACATCTTGCCCCAGAAACGCCTTTGACGATTTCCTCGCTGAGCGAGCGTTACGGTCTTGGCATGACGCCGCTGCGAGAGGCCCTGTCGCGCCTTGAGGCCGAACGGCTCGTGACGTTTTCGCATAATCGCGGCTATCGCGTTGCCAGCGTCTCCCATGAAGAACTGTATGATCTGCAGAAGGCACGCGCGGTGGTCGAGACGGAATTGTTGCGGGAAGCTATCCGGCTCGGCGACGAGAGCTGGGAACAGCAAGTGGTCGCCGCGCACTACGGCTTCGCACAGGTCGAGCCGCTACGCCCGAACATGCCGGAAAAGGAACTCGCGCGATGGGAGGAGCGGCACGATGCGTTTCACCATGCGCTCTTGAATGGCAGCCCCTCGATCTGGCTGAAGCGGTCCCTCATGCAGTTCTACGTTCAGCTGCACCGCCACCAGCGGAACCTGTTTTTTTCACCGGCGCTCGCCGGAAGAGGGCCCGAGCACCTCGACGAGCAGCAATATTCCGAGCTCCTCAAAAAGGCTTCGAATGTGGAACATCATACGGCGCTGATGGAGGCTGCTCTCGCGCGCAACGAGAAAAAGGCCATCGATCTTCTTATAAAGGATATCGGCCTGACATTGAGCACGTATGAAACAGTCCAACAGGGGGCTGCCGTGTGAGCAGCACAAATCGCCTTCCTCCCGGCAACCGTCGCGTTCATACGGAGGCAGCGGCGGTGTGACGTTGTTCATCACTGATCGAAGAGGAGTGGATCGGCGAAATCAGGCATGCGCCCCGGTTGCGGCCTTCCAGTACGCCATGGCGCCGCGGTGGGGTGCGGACGCGTGATCGGCTGTTCCAAGGATGGCAAGATTTCGGTCTGCTATTCTTTTTGCGGTAGACGGGCCCCCGCCGGGGCCAATCTCGAGACGGAGTACACGGCCAGTGGACGAGGTCGGGCCTACGGGATTGGCGATACGAGAGCGATGCCGTCGGGAAGGCGGCAACCATCCCATCTGCCAAGCGACGTCCGGCCGTTTCCCGAACGAAACGCACACCGATTAATCGAGGCGTTGGAACAATGCGACACCTCAGTCATCATGCCGTCCGGCGCTCCGCAGTAGTAGGAGCCTGTCTGGCCATACGCCGCATCTCCTGCGGCGTATGGCCGAAGATCCGGATGAAGCTCTGGGCCATGCGATCCGGATCGGTGAACCCGACAAGACGGCCGATCTCGTCGAAGGACAGCCGGCCCTCCTCGATCAGGGGACGCGCTGCCTCCACGCGCAGCCGCTCGACCGCCTTGGCAGGCGTCATGCCGGTGGAAGAGGAGAAGGCACGCCCGAACTGGCGGGCGCTCAGGTTCGCAACGTCGGCGAGGCGCTCCACCGAAAGGTTTTCGGCCAAATGTTCCCGCGCATAGCTCAGGGTCTTGCGGATGCGATCGGAGCCGGGATCGAAGTCGAGCAACGACGAGAACTGATACTGACCGCCCGGTCGCCGGTAGTAGACCACAAGCATACGCGCGACCGCCTGGGCTGTCTCCTTACCGAGATCTTCCTCAACGAGGGCGAGCGTCATATCGATGCCTGCCGACATGCCCGCCGACGTCCACACACCATTATCGCTGGTGAAGATGCGGTCGCCATCGACTTGGAGCGCCGGATATCGGGCCTGCAGCTTCGGTGCATAGAACCAATGGGTCGTCGCGGCGCGCCCGTCCAAGAGTCCGCTTTCCGCCAGCAGGAAAGCACCCGTGCAGACGCTCGCGGTGCGGCGGGCCCGCGCTGATGCGCCGCGAACGGCATTCGCGATCTCACTCACCCACGCCCCTTCCGGCGGCTCCCGCCCGCCGACGACAATGAACGTGTCTGTCGCCTCGATCGTCAGCGGCACCGTTGCAACCTCCAGATCGCAGGTGCTGCGCACCAATCCTCCTCCGATGGACGCAACCCGGAGGTCATAGGGCTTCCCCGATATCACGCCGGCATTGGACAGCACCTCAAGCGGGCCGCTGAGGTCAAGCAGCACGAATCCCGGATAGACGAGAAATGTCACGCGACGGGCCATGTCCGAAATCCCGGGATTAATGTCGTTTGCGACATTGATGCTTGCTCGTATCGTGCTGTCAATCCCGTTGAGCAATGGAGCCGCCAATGAGCAGGACATTTCCCAAGGTTGTCGATCCGGTCCGCCGTGACCTCCTGCTGTTCGGCCTGAGCGCTGCGGCTTTCTCGGCTCTGCCAGTCCTGCCGGCTGCCTCTCAGCCCTCCATTCCAAACAACACGCAATCTGAAAGGATCAATAGCATGGGCATTGTGACTACCAAGGACGACGTCGAGCTTTTTTACAAGGACTGGGGTCCGCGCGACGCACAGCCGATCGTTTTTCACCATGGCTGGCCGTTGAGCGCAGACGACTGGGATACCCAGATGCTTTATTTCCTCGCGCAAGGCTATCGCGTCGTCGCTCATGATCGACGTGGCCACGGCCGCTCCGCCCAGGTCAGCGACGGTCACGATATGGATCGCTACGCGGCCGACGTCGCCGCCGTGGTCGAACATCTCGACCTCAGAACCGCAGTCCATATCGGCCACTCCACCGGTGGCGGCGAGGCGGCGCACTACGTGGCTCAGTACGGCCAGCCCCGGGGCCGCGTCGCCAAGCTGGTGCTGATCGGTGCCGTGCCGCCGATCATGGTCAAGACGCCAGCCAATCCCGGCGGCCTGCCGATCGAGGTCTTCGACGGTTTCCGACAGCAGCTCGCCGCCAATCGTGCGCAGTTCTACCTCGATGTCGCGAGCGGACCTTTCTATAGCTACAACCGGCCCGGAGCGGAGATCTCGCAAGCGGTGATCCAGAACTGGTGGCGCCAGGGCATGATGGGCGGCGCCAAGGCTCATTACGACGGCATCAAGGCGTTCTCCGAGACCGATTTCACCGAGGATCTCAAGACCATCGAGGTGCCGACGCTCGTCATGCACGGCGACGACGACCAGATCGTGCCGATCGCCGACTCCGCGCCGCTCTCGGCAAAGCTGCTGAAGAATAGCACGCTGAAGATCTACAAAAATCTCCCACACGGCATGTGCACCACCCATGCCGATGTCGTGAACCCCGACCTACTCGCCTTTGTAAAGGCGTAGCATTTTAGCCTGCGCGGTAACGGCGCCGGCAACCATCCCTGGTGCGAAATCGGAGATATAGCCATTGCCTCAACTGACATCACCTCGAAGGAACGACACATGCACGATGACCACTGCTGCAATTCACAAAGACGTTCATTTCTCAAGACGTTCGCCGGCGTCGCTGCTGCATCGGCCGTGACCGTAGCCGGAGCATCGACGGCTCAGGCCGCCACGATGGACGCCTATGCCGATCCCGCCAACCCGGCCCTTGAGAAGGGCAATATGAAGCTGGACCCATCGAGGGCCGCACTGGTCGTCATCGACCCTCAAATCGACTTCATGAGCCCTGTAGGCAGGGCTTGGCCGGTCGTTGGTGAGAGCGTGACCGAACACAATGTAGTTCCGAATCTCTCGCGATTGTTTCAGGCCGCGAAGGCTGCGGGGATCGTGGTCGCGATCTCTCCGCACCACTACTATCCTTGGGATCACGATTGGAAGATCCAGGGACCTCTGGAGGTGTTCCAACACCAGGTTGGGATATTCGATCGCAAGGGCCCCTATACGTTGGACGGATTCAGAGGATCGGGCGCGGACTTTCTTCCGGAGTTCAAGCAGTATATCGAGGACGGGAAGACGATCATCTGCTCGCCACATAAACTTTACGGCCCGCAGGCCAATGACCTTCCCTTCCAGCTCCGAAAACAGCGCGTCGATCAGATCATCCTGGCAGGCATGCTCGCCAACATGTGCGTGGAATCGCACTTGCGGGAATTTCTCGAACTGGGATTTGAGGTAGCCGTGGTCCGCGACGCCGTTGCCGCACCGAAACTCCCCGAAGGCGATGGCTACCTGGCGGCCCTCATCAACTTCCGGTACATGGCAAATGGTCTCTGGACGACGGAAGAGACGGTCGGAATGCTTCGCAGCTAAAGCGGTTCATGGCTCTTCTGAAGCGGCATGAGATTCCCAAATCAGCAGATTTGTCATTCGTATTGGATGCTGGATGGAGGCCAGCATCCATGACACGCCCCCTAGCAGGCGCCATTGTCTGTCATGACACGGGCAACGGCGACACCGAGACCGGCGTAATAGGCGACGGTCGCATCGAGGAAGGCGGCCGCGCCTTCTTGTCGCCTCTTCGGGGAGCCGAAGCCCCTAAGTCCCTTTAGTTTTTTGGCCGCTCGGCCAGGGCACCACGCGTCAGCCATTCACAATGGCTGAGACCCGGGAAAACTAGAATTCCTTCGCCAGTCCGGTCTCGAAGTTTTTTACGCGACCCCCAATCAAGCTTCTATATAGGGCCTCCGCGGAAGCGAACGCCGCTCGCCCATGCGATATGTTTTAGGGGAAATCTGGTTCCAGCATTCACGCACGGGGTAGGGGGGGGCGGATGCTCGAAAGTCGGGCCACCAATCCACGACAAACCGACGAAACCTTCGGGTCGCAAGAAAAGTCTCTCCGAGTATGGACTCGTGCTGTGCTGCAAATCCATCCTCGAACAATGGGAGTGCCGCCAGGCCGCCAGGGAGATGGCGTGCGGCCGACCGCATGCACCATAACGTTGGCGTCGCACGAACGAGTCCCTGCCTGGATGATGGGCTTAACGGTATCGTCCGTACGGGCACCCTGACGTCTCCTAATCCAGACACTAAAGCTTGTAGCCGATCTTTCGTAGCAGGTCTTTCCGCCACGTAATGTCCGCGTCGGTTTCGACACCCAGCGGTGAGGCGCCATCCACCACGCCGAGCACGCCGCGGCCCAGCTCCGTTTGCGCGACGATCACCTGCGTCGGGTTGGCCGTCGCGCAATAGATGCGGCAGACCTCTGGCACCGCGCGCACCGCAGCCAGCACGTTGACGGGAAAGAATCCGTCGCCCAGGAAGATCAGGAAAGTGTGGCCGGCGCCAATGGCCAATGCGTTGTCACGTGCGAGGGTGAGCATGGCTTCTTCATTACCCGACCACCGCACCAGCCGCTTACCTGAGGCCTCGCAGAAGGCCAGCCCGAAGCGGATGCCAGGAACCGCGCCCACCAGCGCCTCGTGGAGGTCTTCCACAGTCTTGATGAAATGCGATTGGCCAAAGATGAAGTTGGCGGCGTCCGGCTTGACGATGGGCACCACGGTGAGTTCCATGGCTGCGCTCCCTTCAAGGTAGGCAACGCAATGGTAGGTAGGACCACGGAAGGCGATTTCAAGCTGCCATACGAGACCGCTTTGGCCCCCCCAGCGCTGTCATCCTCACTTCTTCGCGGATCGACCAACACAAGGGAGGCGAAGACCAAGCGTGAGGTCAGTTTTTCAAATGCTGGGGAATCGTCGTTTATGGGTGAATTCGGTATCCGATATCGGGAAAATCCGACGGCTCCCTCCCCGCCAGACGGGGTCTGTTGAATTCGAACGCTCAGACGGAAGGCTCCAGATCATCATCCGTTCTGGGTCCTTTTTCAATCTCAGATCGCATTGCTCACAACATGAGCTGCGACAACGCTTAGTAGGGCCGTGCCAGTACGATGGCTGTTCTGTATCGCGCTAGGGAAGCGCTAACCCTTCCGGATTTCGCCGGCGCGCTCGTCGTAGCATGACTGAGCCTCTGCTCGTGGACGGCATTCGCGGCACTGCATCCTTCCGCAAACCAAAGGTCCAGTAACCCGATGGTTGGGACCTCAAACGTTAAGCCACGCAAGCAGTAAGAGAAGGACCAGCCCGGCGCCCACGACTCGGACCCAATGATTGTGAGTGATTTGGTTCAGTAGGCTAGGGGAGCCAAGCCTACCGTTGACATAGCTGGTGGTGACGTCTTTGCTCTGCAGCGAGGATCGAACGCGCTCGGTTCTGCAGCACAAGTTCAGGCGTTCTGCAGGGAGGGTATTGGACATGATTTTGCCCGCAGGCTCAACAGTCGCCTCGAGCAACCGGCGCTGTATCTGGCGATTGACCACGTCTGTTTGGATATCGAGGAAACCCCTGGCTCTCGCGGTTTCAGGCGGTGATGCTGGCACACCTGTCGCGCCGGTCGTGCATGACGAGAGTGGCGATAATAAAACCCTGGACTAACAGCAGCGCGTAGCCTCCGAGTATGATCTCGCACGGCACCACAAAATTCAGTTGCGGCGCGGCGCCGAGGATGACCGGTACGCTCCAGGAGACAATTGAAATCACGCCGCATCCTATCAGAGCGGTCTTCGTGGCGGGTCTGATTTCCGAGAGGAGCGCGGAGCCAATTTGGCGACGGATGAACGGTATCACGAAGCGATGGATAGCGAAGCCGTTGACAGTGAGGATGCTGACGATCGTCACCTTGGCCCAGATCTTCGGGTTGAGCAGCTTCTCGGGTTCGGTCACTTGATAGAGAAGGAGAAATCCCAAGCCCGAGGCCCAGAGTAGCAAGAGTCCGGCCGTGATAAACCGGCTGATCCATTCGACGTGTTCGACGAGTTCCGAGCTGACGATCATCCGACGGTAGCGTGACAACATCAGATCAAGAAACACCGCGCCGCCGAGCCCGAGAACCAATCCCGAGAAATGGACTAGCCGTAGCGTTGTACGGATGTATGAGGCCAGCTGCGGTGCTGACGACAAAGAAAGATCCAGAACACTCATTTCCCAACTCCCCCAAGAAAACGCGCGAATGCATTCGCACCCCGAAACAGGGCACGTCCGATGCTTCGGACTGTCGTGATTTGCTGCTCCGAAACGCGATTGGGAACCGGTCTCGGAGCGAGCTCGTTCTATGAAATGATGAGTTCAGATGTCAAGTATAATGCCGTGCTAATTCAGCAATTTGTAGATTGAAGGTGCGGCCTCTGGAGTGAGCCCTACCGGCACGGATTGCAGCCGAGCTCAGATGACGCGACCGCGACTGCAGGGGAAACCGTCGTCGCATAAGGGCGCCGGTATCGCCCTCGAAGGTCAGTCGTGCGCGCGGACGGACAATCTAGATTGCCGATCGTGCGGGGTCGCGCGCAGGACGTCGATCGGCCGCATGGTACATTGGCACTTTCAATGGCAAGCAACTGCAGGACGCTAAGAACCAATTCTCGAAGTTGGTGCAGAAGGCGCGCCATGATGGGCCCCAGATTGTCGCGCTGCGCGGTGAGCGCACGGCCGTCGTGCTGTCCGCTCATGACTACGACGCTCTGCGCGCCGGCCGGCCAACGCTGGTCGATGATCTGCTTGGCGGTCCCGCCTGGGACGTCGGCGTGAGCCGCTCGGCGTCGAACACCCGCTGTATGCCGGCATTCAATGTGTCCAATCGACGGAAGTACGGGTTCCTGTTTTAGACCTCTGAAGTTGCATAATGTATCGACCGGAACGCCTATCCCGGGCAGGGCATGACTCGATCAATATTTGCTAGGATCTGTCGCGTGGCCAACCGTCTGTCGGAGGGCTGAACCGAAAAGTAGTTCTATTGCCATAGATTCTACCGATGGTTTTACAGCGTGATTGCGACGTATGCTCCCGCCGCGAGTGTCTACTCACTCTCATTTTGCAACGGTTCAAGGGGTTAGCGTTATGAGCACTGGCGACATTGTATGGTTGGATTCTGATGATGGTGCCGGCAAACAAGCAGTGAAAGACCTTAATCTGTTTCAAGCCAACAATAATGAGACGTTTCGAAACCCCCGCGCATTCATCGGGGCGGCAATTGGAGCGATTTCTGGGGCCGCAGCGTCGTGGTCGCAAGCTGGAATTGGTTTAGCGGGGCTGTTGACGGGCGGAGGGAGCGACGGCGATTCTCTGGAGATAGAGGTCACGAACAATTCGTCGCAACCAATAGTTCTCTATAACTACAATCCAGCTTCCTGCAATGTTTCGAAAGTTCTGGAGCCAATTCCGCAGGGCGAAAGTGATACGTTCCTTGTAGATAACAGTTCTGGATTCGAGGCAGACAAAACCGAAATTAAGCTTCAGTTTTATATTGGTCCAACGAGACTGAGTATCACCTATAAATATACAGAGGAGGGCGATCCGGGGCGGTGGAAAATCAAGGCCCAACTCGATGAGCAGACCGAGCACGACTTTCCAGAATACCTACAACTGTTCGGCGCGACATTCTCAGTTACCTCCGGCGAGGGGAAAAACTTCAGTTTCTATACAGCGCCAATAGAGACTTCGACCGGGCAGATTTACTTACAGTTTTACGATTTGGCAAACTAGCTCAGCGGCTGCACAGAGCGCCCCTCGCTTGGCCGGCGCTCTGTGCATCGACTGGCGGAAGCCGCCGAGGCGACAGCCATTTAAGTTTGACAGCCGCGGGAATGTCGACCCCCCGTGGGGTGACGGTTCGATTCCGATCAGGGCGAGGGAATTGTCGGTCGTGGGGCGTGCAGGTTTCAACTGGATCATAGACAAGTGGGTAGCTGTTTCCTCCCCCAAAGAGGCCTCAAGCGTAGCGAGGCCGGGGCGACTCCAACCACGTCGCGTGTGTCCCCGTGGAACTTTTTGGCATCAGATCTGATTTTACAGTTACTTCACGGATGGAGCGAATTAATGGCGAGACCGCAAGTGCAGTGATGCATCGACGAGTGCCACAGCTGCTATTCCGTCTGTCTCTGGACCCAGTGCACAGACTGCAGGCGCGTGGCCGACATGAGCGCTTATGTCAGCGCTTATGTCGAGGCTTGCCGCAGTTGCATGGAAGTCCGTCGCTAGCGTTGGACAGATGGTCATTGAGGTAAATACGCCCGCGAAAGGTGTGCGATGGTTGGCGATTACGGTGATCTGCGCCTGCTGTGCTGCCTGTACGACCACGCAAGCGCCCAACACGAACCGCAGCAAAGCATATATCTCCGAAAAGGTATTCGGAGCGAAGGCTAACCCGTGGGTCGCCCACCGCAAGAATGTCGCCAAGGGCGGTGGCCGCTATGTGGTTGGCAAGCCCTATGTAGTGAAAGGCAAGAGCTATTTTCCGAAGGAGGACCCGAACTACGACAGGAAGGGGGTGGCTTCCTGGTACGGCTCGGCTTTTCAGGGGAGGCGGACCGCAAACGGCGAAGATTATGACCCGAAACACCTGTCCGCCGCACATCCGACCCTTCCCTTGCCCAGCTATGTGCGGGTGACCAATCTTGAAAACGGTTCTTCGCTCATCCTGCGCGTCAACGATCGCGGTCCTTATCGAAAGGGTCGCATCATCGACGTTTCCAGCAAAGCAGCAGACATGCTGGACCTGAAGCACCGTGGCACGGCATCCGTTCGGGTGCAGTATGTGGGGCGCGCCCGCTTGGGTGGGGACGACATGCCCTACCTCCTAGCCTCCTACATCAAGAAGAGGGACCGTTTCCCAGCCGTCAATCCGGAGCCTCAAATCGCAACCGGCGTAATGGTGGCCTCGGATCAGTCGATTGGCGACCAGTTGCGAAGCGACAGTCAGTCTTTCTCTCTGACGCGGACGAACCTTGCCGAAAAAACGCAGAGCGCCTCCTACCAGACTGGGACCAACTCCGCGGTCGCGTCACACACATCCAACCAACTCGGGATGTTGCCTGATTGGCTGTCCGAACACACACCATCGATGTCACGAAGCGCCAAGATCGCACCACAGACTCACGAAATGCCCTCCCTGGCGACGCTTGGTGTCAAATATTGCTTGGACGAGGACGGCGATGACGGTCTGCGCGACATGTGTGGGGTTCAAGTTCTCCCTCTGGCGGCCGGCAGCGGCACCAAGCGTCTTACCGGGGTAATCTCCATAAGGCGACGCCGCTCTTGCCAAAACGGCTGCCGCTGGCGGGGCACAACATTAGATCTTACCTAGCGTCGTTGACGGTCGTCATCGCCCGGCGCGGCTCGATGGAAAGCCTTCCATTGACCTCCGTGGCAAGCCCCGTTCATCGGATACTATAGTCGGCTGAGTAACTCCGACTTCGTGGCCTCGAATTCCTGATCCGTGAGAATGCCTTTCGCATGAAGTGCCGCGAGGCGTTCGATCTTGTCGAAGATGTCCTCATCCGACCGAACCGCCTCCGGCGCTGGATGTGCCCCCTGTTGTGGCTCGGCGGATTCCGACGCGGACGATGCGAATATCGACGGCGCAGCCGTGGCGGCGGATGCTTCGGTAGCCGGCGTGTCTGCCGGTTCCTTGCCGCCCTGCCGTATCACATCCAGTTCCGAAATTTTCACCAGCCCATACTGAGAGGTAAAGCTCAGCGACTGGTCGCCGCTTTGCTGTTGCGAGAACCCGCCAATGCGATGGTCCTTCGTGTCATAGACCATAACCCGGCCGCCGATATCGATCGCTAGCCGTCGGGTTGTCGGGAAAAAGGCATAACGCAGGTCATTCTGCGCCCCGGTCGAGGCAGGATGCCCGAGCTCCTCGGGCCACCAGTTCCCAGCCGAAAGCGCGCCCGGCACGAACAGGCTGACGCCGCCGCCCTGGTCTTGATATTGGGACTGGCGCGACGTCTGCGGGCGCGGCAAATCCATGCCGCGCACCAAGGCCGCAAGCTCGGAACAAACTCCGGCCACGTTTGCCTTCAGCGCATTGTTGAACATGTCGCCGACCATGATCATGCCGCCCTGCGACCATTGCCCCATCCCACCTAGATCGGGATGGTTGAACTGGGCCTGTGTCGCCTGCCCGGCGATAATCGCCATCAGAAGGTGCTCCACCGCGCCGAGGCTGACCCCGTACCGCTCTGCAATCCCTCCCAGGGTTCGTCGGCCCTCTTCACTGAGTTGTCTCATCGCGATCGCTTCCTTACTCCTCTCCGCTGAGGTCGCCTGTCTGTTCCGCCCTTTGGCTCAGATAGCAATTCGTCACTACTAGGCCTCGCCCCGCTCCATCGCCAGTTCTGCCTCGAGGCTCTCGGTGTCGCGGAAGATCGTGGCGACCGCCAGCACACGTCCGCCGCGCTTGAAGCGCAGGAGGCAGTCCTTGGCGGGAATGTCGCCCTCGACCTCGATCTCGTCCCATCCTTCGGCATGGCCGACATAGTTGATCGGAACGTTGTAATGCTGGCTCCAAAAGAACGGCACATCCGTGAACTCCTTCCGGCGTCCGAGCATGTTGAGTGCGGCTGCAGCGCCTTGCCGCTGCGCCACCACCCAGTGCTCCACTCTGATGTTCTCGCCGCTATGGGGATCGGGCCACCGGGCAATATCGCCGGCCGCATATATGCCCGGCACGCTGGTCTCAAGATAGGCATCGACCAGGACGCCCCGATCGGTGGCGAGCCCGGCCGCTTCGGCGAGACCGACCCGCGGCCGCACGCCGATGCCGACAACGACCATGTCTGCGGCCAAGATGCCGCCGCTGCTCAGCTGGATCTCCGTTGCGCCGATGCTCGCCGCGGTATCCCCAAGGTGGAAGATGACGCCATTCTCCTCATGCAGGGCGCGGATGAAATCGCTGATCTGCGGCCCCAGTATCCGTTCCATCGGCCGTTCCTCGGGCGCCACCACATGCACTTTGACACCGCGGCTTCGAAGGGCGGCGGCAACTTCGAGGCCGATGAAGCTGGCGCCCAGGACGACGGCGCTGCGTGCGGTGCCGGCTTGCGCGATGATCTTCCGACTGTCGGCAAGCGAGCGCAGCGTGTGGACGTGAGGCTGGTCGGCGCCGGGTATGGTCAGGCGAACCGGTTCGGCGCCCATCGCCAGCAACAGTCTGTCGAAGGCGACCCGCGCCCCATCGGCGAGCAAGATTTCGCTGGCGCGGACATCGATGCCGGCAACCCTGGTTCCGAGGCGCAAGTCGATGCCGTTCTTGGGATAGAAGCCCTCCTTGCGCAGCGGGATCCAGTCCTCCGGCGCCTTACCGGCGAGATAGTCCTTCGAAAGGTTAGGGCGGTCGACGGGCAGCGCCTCGTCATCGCTGATCATGACGATTGCGCCCTGAAATTGTTCGCGCCGCAGTCTTTCGGCGGCGGCAAAGCCGGCGGCGCCGCCACCGACGATGACGATCTTTTCGGGAGCCGCTCCGGCATCGCCTTCGCGTGAAACCGGTGACTGCTTCTTGCGCTTCTCGCCGACGATTATTTTGCCGCCGTGCTGTTCAACCGACCAGCAGGCGAGCGGCGATAACGCCGGAGCACGCAGGGCCACTCCGGTGCGCAGATCAAAGCAGGCGTGATGCCAGGGGCAGCGAACGGTGTCGTCGGCGACGAGGCCATCGACCAGCGGCCCACCGTAATGCGAGCAGCTGGCGGCTACCGCGAAGATCTCGGATCCGCGGCGCACCAGAAGCACCGGCTCGCCATCGCGATGACCGATCAACTTTCCGCCATCGGGGAGATCGGCGAGCGCAATGCCGAAGGCGAGGTCGGGTCCGCTCGGGTCTGAATGGTTACCGGCCATCTTCTCCTCCGTCGAAGGGCAACTGCCGATGTCGCCCACCGCGACGCTGGGCTTGCCTACCCAACAGGCAACTCGTCTGGAATTGTCCGCCATTCCGGCTCCCAGGCAAGCGAATTTGACCTGCAGTTGCGCACAATTTTTGCAATATGCCCCATAGGAGCAACCCGGGCACCGGCGCTGTGCCTCCGTGAATACGGCGGCCCTCGCCACGTGACCATAACGTTGTTCGGCGGTTCAGGACCGCGCGAATTCCAATAGTGGGCCGAAGTCGTGATTGTCGGCGGATCGCAAGGCAGTCACATAGCACGCTCGCAGCTGAACGAGGCGGCGTGTCTTGCGCAGATGGGAAGGATCAGTGAGGCAAGTAGGGCGGTGAGCGAACTGCCCGACGACTTCGATGCCGCCTTATACGCTCGCATTACCGCCGAGATCTGCAGCTTTAAAGAGCACGCGGCTCTTTGGCTTGATGGTTTTCATGCGGGAGTTGCGGTCTGAGGCTGTGGCAAACTATGCGACCGATGGTTCGAATCCGTTCGAGAGCGTCAAGTTTTGAATTCGCTTGGCTTCAACTCATGCATCCGCTGATCGTACTTCAGTCTTTCGATTTCTCCCGCGCTGATGCCTAAGCGGCCGCTCGTGTGGTGGAGCAAGGTAGATTTCCAACAAACGCAATCCGAGGATCAGTGCCGAATTGATGACCAAATATATGGCGGCTACCATGCAGAATACCTGGATGACGGCGAAGGTCTCGCTCATCAGATCCTTTGCTACGCCGGTCAGTTCCATCACCGTGATGGTGCTGGCAAGCGACGTCGCCTTGAGCGTCACGACGATCTCGTTGCTGTAGGCCGGCAAAGCGCGTCTCACGGCTATCGGAGCGGTGACGAGAAAAAAGACCTTGATCGACGACAGTCCCAGCGCGCGGGCTGCCTCGATCGCACCTTTGGGCACGGCGGCTAGGCCGCCGCGCATCACCTCGGCCGTATATGCGCCCGAGCAAAGGCTCATGGCGATCACCGCACAGGCGAAAGGCTCCCTCAACAGGATCCATGCTGGACTTTCGCGCAGCCATGCGAACTGGCTGAGGCCATAGTAAAGGACGAAGATCTGAACCAGCAGCGGCGTGGAGCGGAACGCTAGAACATAGGCTGATGCGATAGCCCGAAGAGACCGATGACGCGAAGCACGCGCCCAAGTGGCAACACCCGCCAGGACGAAACCAAGTGGGAGGGTTGCTGCCGCCAGTGCCAATGTGACCCAGATTACGCCAGCCAGCTCGCTAGCAACGTGTAGTGTCGTTTCGAAATCCATGATCAGCCCCAGCGCATTCTGTTCTCGACGGCGACGAACACCCGCGAGGATACGGCGACAAGCACGAAATAGATGACAGCCGCGGCGCCGTAAAAGACGAAGGGTTGTCCGGTCGTGCGCCCGGCGAGGCCGACGACCCGCATAAGCTCGGCCACAGAGATCACGGAAAGCAGTGTCGTTTCCTTGATGGCCATGATCCAGACATTGCCCAGGCCCGGCAGGGCCTGCCGGAACATTTGCGGCATGATGACCAAATAGAGTCCCAGAAGCGGACGAAGGCCGAGCGCGGCGAAAGCCTCGAACTGCCCGGCTGGAATTGTGCCGTGCGCGCCGCGGAACACTTCGGAGCTATAGGATGCCGAGACGAGGGTGACGGCCATCACGCCGACCGAAAACGCGTCTATCTCGATGTAGCCGGTGTAACCGAAACCGCGCGCGACCCACATCAGCGCCCCGTTGGTTCCGAAAAAGAGAAGGAAAATGACGAGCAAGGGCGGCACTCCTCGCATCACTGTCGTATAGAGATTGGCTACGCCCGCGATCCAGCGATTGCTTCCGAGCTTCGCCAGTGCAATCGCAAACCCAAGGGCGACACCGAGAACGTAGCCGAGGCTCGCGCAGGTTACGGTGACGCCGAGCCCGAACAGGAGCGGCCTGGACCAGCCCTGATCGTCCCAGGCCAGCATTTGAAGAATGGACGCGTCCGCAGCCATCAAAAATCATTCCCCGCAGATTTTCGGGTCGGCCTTGGTCGAGATATCGAAACCAAACCATTGCTGCGAAATCCGTGTGACTTCGCCGTCTTTCTTCAGTTGGCAAAGGGCCACGTCCCATGCTTTGCGAAGCTCCTCGGTATCCTTGCGCATCAGTCCGCCGACACCGACGCCGAGATAGTCGAACTGCTCGAAATCAAGATTGGGTGACAGGATCTCGATCGTTTCGCCTTGTGGCGAACCCGTGAGAGCTATCCGCTCGACATGGCCCGTCATTTACCGCCGCTGCCCGCACTGCGCGCTTTCGAAGCTGCGGCGCGCCATCTGAGCTTCGCCAGGGCGGCTGGTGAGCTGAGCGTGACCCCGGGCGCAGTCAGTCATCACATGAAACAGCTCGAAGAGTGGGTCGGTGGACCGCTGTTTGAACGGCGCGCCAATGGCGTGGGGTTGACGGAGACCGGCCGGGTCTTTGCAACGCGCCTCGGTGCAATCTTCGATCAACTCACCGCCGTTGGCGCTGCGGCGCGAGTGCCCGGCGGACTCAGCACCGTCACCGTTCGTTGCCAGTTTTCACTCGCAACGAAGTGGCTTGCACCCCGCATTGGCAAATTTCGCAAGGCTCATCCCGACATCTCCGTGGCTGTCATGGCTCTGCCGCACCGATGGAGCACTAGGGAGCCGGATCCGGATCTTGCAATCTATCATGGCCGTGGAACGATTCCGGGCGTCCGACAGGATACGCTGATCAATGGCAGCCTGGTTGTCGTCGGTTCGCCCGACTTGGCGGCCACCCTCCCGCCTGCGTCGACACCTGCTGACTTGTTGTCCCGGCCCCTGATCAAGGTGGATTATGCCGAACCGGGCTGGCACGATGAAGGGTGGGAAGCATGGTTTGCTGCAACCGGGTTTGGGCATCTCGAACTGCGGTCAACCTTGTCGTTCAATCTGGTGCACCTTGCGATCGATGCCTGTCTGTCGGGCGCCGGCTTCGCTCTGGCTCCAGATTTCCTGGTCGAGACCGAGCTTTGCACCGGGCGGCTGGTCGATGCCTTCGGGATATCGCTGCCGATTAGGCAGCCCTATGTCATCATGACACCCGACGCTAATCTTGCGCGACCAGAGGTTGCGATCCTAAGAAGCTGGCTCCTGGATCAAGGTATTGCGACGGCTAAACTGGGGTAACCAGTCCCGCATGTGCTTTCAGTCCTAGTACTGTTCTCGCCGGCCTCGTTCGAGCAAGAGACGCATGGTGTGCAGGTTGGTTTCACGTTGGTCCGACGTCTTCGGTTCTCGACTTTCCGGTCTTGCGTTCTGGCTGAGGTCGCAATGACCTTTTGACGCGGCCCGGCAGGTGTGGGTGTGTTTCAGCATGCAATTTGGCTCAGACTCATTTTTCTATTCAATAGAAGCATGGGGGGAACCCAAGATACCTTCTCGCCCAAGTTCCTTCAGCGGTGGTAGGGACTGTCGTGATCCTTCGATTCCCTACGCACTCAGCGCGGAAGGCTTTTACGCCACCACAATCGGGACTTTGGTCGGCGAGGCCTTGACCCGGTTGTAGAGGTCGATGACGTCCTGATTGATCATGCGCACGCAACCAGAAGATGCTTGAGTGCCAATGGTCCACCATTCCGGTGAGCCGTGCACGCGATAGCCAGTGTCGTGGCCGTCCTTGTAGATATAGTGCGCGCGGGCGCCGAGCGGATTGTCGAGCCCACCCGGCTGACCGCCCGTCCATTTCACCAGCTCCGGCTTGCGCGCGATCATCTCTTTGGGCGGCGTCCAGGTCGGCCACTCCTTTGTGTACTGAATCTCCGCGCGGCCGTTCCATTCGAAGCCGGCCTTGCCGATGCCGACGCCGTAACGGATCGCTTCGCCGCCTTCCTGCACCCAATAGAGATGCCGCTCGTTGAGCCGTACCACGATCGTACCCGGCGCCTCGCCGGTCGGATCGATAACAATCTGACGCCGGAATTCCGGCCTGACCTTCTGGAACGGGATTGCCGGGATCACGAAACCATTATCGATCAGCGAGGCATACATCGTGCTATTGTCGGTGATGTTGCTGTCGACGCTGATCGGTGGGATCGGGCGGATGGACCCGGTCGGCATGTGGTCAACGCCCACAGGCGGCATACCACCCGACGGCTCGATTGGTCCCAGCGACGGGAGTTCCAGCGTCTGCGAGCAGCCGGAAGCGCCAAGCAGGGTCATGACACCGAGGCCCGAAAGCACGGCGCGGCGGGAGACGATGTACCCGGACTCCGGTATGGGCGCGCCAGAGGAAAGCTTCTGATCTTGCGGCTTACGCATGCACTTTTTACCCCAAACGAACGGTCGGCATCATACCCACCGCATGGGCACATTTTCACAATTCATGGTTAAGAAGGCGTGAAACCGGCCTCCCGGCCGCTTCCCATTTGCAAGTGCAGGGTGGCAGACGCCATCACGTGGGCTCGAGGGGCTGGATGGTATAACCCAACTGCTCGTCGGAGCCGCTACATTTTGGGTTCTTCGGCAGCAGTTATGCGCTCCAGTGATTCCAGGGCGAGCAGCCATGGACACTGTCGGCGTCCTTATGGATCAATCCGACATAATTGCGCATGTTCGTTACCTCAGTTTGAGTCCAGCTTGTTTCTCGATACTCTTCAGTGTTCCGATCGGATATTCCTTTTCGGGTGTGGGACAGTGACGCGGCAATCTGGCTCCGGTTGCCAGCGATAGGCGCGGTATCACTGGCAATTCCAATGTAGTGATAATTTTGAATGGCGTGTTTCTGACGACTCCGAATCGTATTAGGGGATGCGACGTTGCACGGTAGGGAGCTCGATGCTTCTTATGGAAGTTCGATCTCGCCGGTCACCACGTGGTCGAGGTCGGTGCCTTCCGCCGTCAACGTCATGCGGACCTTCAGCTTTTGGCCGCCGATCTGCCCTTCGCGCACCGTCTCCTCGATCTTGCGCTGCGAGGTGATGCCGACTTCCTTCAGGAACTTGCGGATCGACATGTTAAAGGCGTCTTCGCTCATGGCAGAACTCCACTGTGTTCAGAAGGGATTGTAAGGGAAGGCGAGTGGTCAAGGAAGCAGGACTGTGAGGCGCGGTGTGCTACAACAGACTGCGACCCAAGAAGAGGCGCCGGGCCCTTTGAACTTAACCGATTCTGGGAGGAGGCGTGGAACCGATCCACGTGATGCGCTCCGGGGGGGCTCGAAAATCGCATAATGTATCGAACGGAACTGGTCACCAGTTGACTGGCAGCGCCGGTCAGCCGATCGGGCGATAAAACCAAGCCAACAACTGGCTATTGCGGCCGGTAGATTTACTCGGCCCGTGGCTCGCGTTGGCAGAGATAATTTGCAGGGTTACCGGCCACTTGCCTTGCCAATCACGATGACCGCGGTGGCGAGCAAGCCGGGTCGCCTCAGATGCGCCCGCGGGAGCGACGTCCAGGCCATGCGCCGCTCGGTTCATCGCCGTGGCGTCACTAAATGGGGTTAGGTCATTCGGAAGACCGAACGCGCAAGCCATTCTCCATTCGGAAATCCGAACGCTGCCCAACGGCGCGGCAAACCGCAACGTTTGACTTCAATGACTTAGCGGCACGGCTCGGGCCCGCTCGAATTGGCACGCATGTTGCTCTCTTCAGGTGACACTCGCTCGGCAGCGGGTGGATGGAGAGGAGTAAAAACGCCCGATGACTGTTACCTTGAGCCGTACAGAGCATGATCTGCTCGGGGACCGTGAGATCCCCACGGACGCCTATTACGGCGTTCACACGCTGCGCGCCGTCGAAAACTTTGCGGTGACCGGCATTCCGATTTCAGACTATCCGGATCTGATCCGCGCGCTCGCGCAGATCAAGATGGCGGCGGCGCGGGCGAACATGGAGCTGGGACAGCTCGATGCCGAGAGGGCCGAGGCGATTGTTGCCGCCTGCCACGAAATCGAGGCCGGCGCGCTCAACGATCAGTTCGTGGTGGACGTGATCCAGGGAGGAGCCGGTACGTCCACCAACATGAATGCCAACGAGGTCATCGCCAACCGGGCGCTTGAGATCCTGGGCCACGCCCGCGGCGACTACCGGCGCCTGCACCCGAACGAACATGTCAATCTCGGCCAGTCAACCAACGACGTCTATCCGACGGCGCTGAAGCTTGCGACCTACAGCGGAATCTTCCGCCTGATCGATGCAATGGCCTATCTCCGCGCAGCCTTCGAACGCAAGGCAGACGAATTCCACGACATCCTCAAGATGGGGCGGACCCAGCTGCAGGATGCAGTGCCGATGACGCTGGGACAGGAGTTCTCCACCTACGCGGTGATGCTGGGCGAAGACGAGCAGCGGCTGCGCGAGGCCGCACTGCTGATCCGCGAGATCAATCTCGGCGCGACTGCCATCGGCACGGGCATCACCGCTCATCCCGATTATGCGGCTCTGGTTTGCCAGTTGCTCGCGGAGGATAGCGGCGTGCCCGTGGTCACTGCGCCCAATCTCATCGAAGCCACACAGGATTGCGGTAGCTTCGTCCAGCTTTCGGGCGTCTTGAAGCGCGTCGCGGTCAAGCTTTCCAAAGTCTGCAACGATCTTCGCCTGCTTTCCAGCGGACCGCGGGCGGGCTTCGGGGAGATCAACCTGCCGCCGCGCCAGGCTGGCTCCTCAATCATGCCCGGCAAGGTCAATCCGGTGATCCCTGAACTCGTCAACCAGATCGCCTACGAGGTGATCGGCAACGACCTGACGGTGACCTTTGCGGCCGAGGCAGGCCAGCTCCAGCTTAACGCCTTCGAGCCGATCATCGCCCACAGCCTGTTCAAGAGCATCGGCCACCTCGGTAAGGGATGCCTGATCCTCGCCGACAAGTGTGTCGATGGCATCACCGCGAACCGCGAGCGCCTGGAGGCGAGCGTGCTGGGTTCGATCGGCATCGTCACCGCGCTCAACCCCATCATCGGCTACGCCAACGCGACCGAAGTCGCGGCGGAGGCGCACCGAACCGGAAAGGGCGTCGCCGAACTCGTGGAGGCGCGCGGGCTGATGACCGCCGAAGCGCTCGCCGAAGTCCTGCGCCCCGAGGCGCTGACCCAGCCGCGCCCGATCACGGCGCGCAGCTGAACCACCCATCTGTTGACTGAAAAACCGCCCGGATGGACCGGGCGGGGGAGGAAGGAGATTATCATGAAGATTAACAAGCAGACGACCTGGATCGTCATCGCAATGATCCTGGGGGTTGTCGTCGGCTACGGCTGCAACGTGCTCTCGGACAGCCCGGCCGTGGCGAAGGATATCGCCGGCTATTTCGCGATGGTGACCGACATTTTCCTGCGGCTGATCAAGATGATCATAGCGCCGCTGATTTTCACGACCCTCGTCGCCGGCATGGCTGGCATGGGCGATGCCCGGACCGTCGGCCGCATCGGCGGCAAGGCGCTCGGCTGGTTCCTGATGGCGTCGCTCGCGTCGCTGGCAATCGGCCTCGTCTTCGCCAATCTTTTCCAGCCCGGCGCCAATGTTGGCGTGCCGTTGCCCGATGTCTCGGCCTCGGCCGACCTGAAGACCTCCTCGCTCAATCTCAAGGACTTCATCACCCACGTCTTCCCCCGCAACATCTTCGAGGCGATGGCGAATAACGAGATCCTCCAGATTCTCGTCTTCTCGGTATTCTTCGGTCTCGCCCTCGGCAGCTTGAAGGACACGAAGGCTCGAGCCCTGATCGAGGTTATCGAAGGCGCCGTCCCGGTCATGCTGAAGGTGACGGATTATGTGATGCGTTTTGCACCGGTCGGCGTCTTTGCTGCCGTCGCCAACGTCGTCACCGTCCAGGGTCTCGGCATCCTGATGGTCTACGGCAAGTTCGTCGGCAGCTTCTACGCAACGCTCATCGTGCTTTGGGCCGTGCTGATCGGCGCGGGCTTCCTGGTGCTCGGCGCGAACGTGTTCCGACTGGTCAGGGAAGTGCGCCAGCCGATGCTTGTCGGTTTTTCCACCGCTTCCAGCGAAGCGGCCTACCCTCGCGTTATGGAGAAGCTGGAAGACTTCGGCGTGAAGGAGCGTGTCATCGGCTTCGTCCTGCCGCTCGGCTATTCGTTCAACCTTGACGGCTCGATGATCTATACGGCCTTTGCCGCTCTGTTCATCTCCCAGGCTTACGGCCTGCCGCTCACCATGGAGCAGCAGATCGTCATGCTGCTGGTCCTCATGGTTTCTAGCAAGGGCATTGCCGGTGTGCCGCGCTCCGCGCTGGTTGTTGTGGCCGCCGTTCTGCCGATGTTCAACCTGCCGGAGGCGGGCGTGCTGTTGATCATGGGTATCGACCATTTCCTCGACATGGGACGCACCGCCACCAACGTACTCGGAAATGCGATCGCCACCACGGTTGTCGCCAAGTGGGAAAACGCGCTCGACATTCCTGACGAAACGCAAGAGCGCACACGCGGAAGACTGGCCGCAGCCGAATAGCAGGACGCCCAAGGACAGTCTGCCCGCTTTGCCTTAAGAAGGCGGGCAGATGACCGCATACTCGCTCCGCTACATCGGATGTGGTAGGGAGCCGGATCAACAACAACACTGTTGCGGCGTGCGCATCCGCTTCCATTCGTTCCCATGTCGATCGCCTCTTTCATTCGCAAATACGGTTTGTTGCTGCCCGGTCTCGTCGCTGTAGCGTTCGCCGCGGGCATTGCCGGCTTTCGCGTCAGCGAGAACCTGGGGCTCGCTGAGTTGCAAAGAACGGGAACCCAGCGCCTCGAAGTCTACGCCACCAGCCTGAACAGGCAGATCGACAAATATGCCTACTTCCCGGCGACACTTGGCCTGGAGCGGGACGTAATCGACCTGGTCGCGCGCCGAAAACCGCTCACCGACACCGTCAACCGCTACCTCGAACAGCTCAACCACCGGGCGGGCACGCTGTCTATCTATCTGCTCGACCGGCAAGGACATGTGGTTGCTGCCAGCAACTGGAACCGACCTGACAGCTTTATCGGAGAGGACCTGTCCTACCGCTCCTACTTCACAGATGGCATGCGGGGCCGGCCCGGCCGGCTCTTCGGCATAGGTATCACCCGCGGCGAGCCTGGCTACTATCTCTCTTCGCCTTTGCTCGCGAATGGCGAGGTTGTAGGCGTTGCCGTGGTCAAAGTCAGTCTTGAACAATTGGAGCAGTCCTGGGCGACCGTCGAAGTGCCCGTCATTGTCACTGATCAGAACGGTGTCGTCATCCTCGCGTCCGTGTCATCCTTTAAATTCACGACGCTGCGCCCGTTGCCGGATCAAGAAAGGCGGCGGCTGGAGCGCAGCCTGCAATATAACGCCCGCCCGCTTCCCTCGCTTGGCCTGACGCGTGAGAAGGCTTTCGATGAAAATGCTGTCCTCGTGCGGCTTGCTCCGCCGGCGGACGTCGACGGCGGCTCCAAGTTGTCCGGCAATTTTCTGGCGCAGACTGCTCCTATGGGCGACACTGGCTGGTCGCTGACCGTGCTCTCGCCCGCCGGCGAGGTCAGGGCTATCGCCTGGACACGCGCCGCGCTGGCGGCGATCGCCAGTGCCTTCGTCGGCATCGTGCTGGTGCTGCTCGACCAGCGGCGGCGGCATCTGCGCGACCGGCTGCGGGCGCGAGAGGCGTTGCAGCGCGCCCATGACGAACTCGAACGCAAGGTGGAGGAGCGGACACGGACGCTACGCGCGGCGCAGGACGAGCTCGTCCATGCTGCCAAGCTGGCAACGATCGGTCAGATTTCCGCAGGCCTTGCCCATGAAATAAATCAGCCTCTGGCAGCGCTACGCACGCTTTCCGGCAATGCGATCAAATTCCTCCGTCGCGGCGACGTCGCGACCGCCGAAAGCAATCTGGACCGCATCGGCAGCATCGTCGATGGCATGGGCACGCTCACCAACCAGCTCAAGTCCTTCGCCCGCAAATCCTCCGGCATGCCGGGCCCGGTCGATGTCCGACGCGCCGTCGACAACGCGTTGTTCCTGCTCGACCAGCGCCTGCGCCGCGCAAACGTGACCATAACCGCCGAGATTGGGGCGGAAATGACGGCGCTCTGCGACGCCAACCGCCTGGAGCAGGTCATGGTCAACCTGATTGCCAATGCGCTGGATGCGATCGAGGGCATTGCGGCACCCATGCTGCGCATTCGCGGCCGACGCGAGGCGACGCGCGTGATCGTGGAGGTCCATGACAATGGGCCGGGTCTGCCGGAAGACGTGCGCGAACACCTCTTTGAGCCATTCTTCACGACCAAGGAAAGCAACAGGGGATTGGGGCTCGGCTTGGCCATTTCATTGGAAATCGTGCACCATTTCAGTGGAACGCTGTCGGGAGCGAACCATCCCGAGGGCGGCGCGGTTTTCACCGTCGCTCTTCCCGCAGCCGATATCGGAGAAACGCCATGGGCGACAACCTCAAGGTCCTGATCGTCGAGGACGAACCGAACGTCCGGCTCGGGTGCCAGCAGACGCTCGAGCTCGAAGGCATGGCGGTCGAGGCGGTCGAAAGCGCCGAAAAGGCACGGCGGCTCGTTGCTGCGGATTTTCCGGGTGTCGTCGTCACCGACATCCGCCTGCCGGGCGATGACGGCATGGCCCTGATGCATGACCTCCTACGGCAGGATCGCGACCTGCCGGTGGTCCTGATGACTGGCCATGGCGATGTTTCTCTGGCGGTCCAGGCGATGAAGGACGGAGCGCACGACTTCATCGAGAAGCCGTTCTCGCCCGATTATTTCGTTGAGATTGTGCGGCGAGCGCTGGAAAAACGCACGCTGACGCTGGAGGTGCGCGAACTGCGCACGCGACTTGAGAACAGGCAATCGACCGCCAGCCGCATCATCGGAGATTCTGCTGCCATCGAGCGCGTACGCCATCTCATCGGCGAGCTTGGAAATAGCGCAGCCGACGTGCTGATTCAGGGCGAGACCGGGACCGGAAAGGAGCTCGTCGCGCGCTGCCTGCATGATGCGAGCCCAAGGCGTAGTGGCAATTTCGTCGCCATCAATTGCGGCGGCGTGCCTGAGAACCTGTTCGACAGCGAAATCTTCGGCCATGAGCCTGGAGCCTTCACCGGCGCCGCCAAGCGCCGGATCGGCAAGATCGAGCACGCCAATGGCGGCACGCTGTTTCTCGACGAGATAGAAAGCATGCCGATGGCCATGCAGGTCAAGCTGCTCAGGGTGCTGCAGGAACGCACGCTCGAGCGCCTCGGGTCAAACACCCCGATCCTCGTCGACTGCCGTGTCATCGCGGCGACCAAAGTCGATCTGGCAGTACTTGCCGAAAAAGGCGAATTCCGCGCTGATCTCTATTATCGCCTGAACGTCGCGACACTGCCCTTGCCGCCCTTGCGCGAAAGGCGCGAGGACGTCAGCCTCCTGTTCGAGCATTTCGCTCTGCAGGCTGCATCACGCCACGAGCGCCCCGTGCTCGCGCCTGACGCTGAACGCACGCGACGGATGCTCGCTTACAACTGGCCCGGCAACGTGCGCGAATTGCGCAATGTCGCCGAGCGCTGCGTGCTGGGGATCGCAGCTGGCTTCCCACCCTTTGGTGGGGCGACAGGCACCGCCCCTCGGCCGCTGGCGCGAACCGTCGAAGCCTTCGAGCGTGCCCTCATCGCCGAAGCCCTCGGCCGCAACGGCAACAGCCTGGCACGCGTCAGCGAGGAATTGCTGGTGCCGAAGGCGACCCTGCATGACAAGATCCGTAAATATGGCTTGTCGTGATGCTGGTCCATCGGCGTTGGGTTGCAGTGTGGCTATATCCTTAAGATCGAATGTTGCTCAATCGCTTTCGCCCGGAACGAGAGCCATGGGCCAGAGGATTCGCGCTGCTCTCGT
This sequence comes from Sinorhizobium sp. NFACC03, assembly GCF_900103435.1. Taxonomy (NCBI): domain Bacteria; kingdom Pseudomonadati; phylum Pseudomonadota; class Alphaproteobacteria; order Hyphomicrobiales; family Rhizobiaceae; genus Sinorhizobium; species Sinorhizobium sp. NFACC03. The sequence continues at coordinate 33,283 of NZ_FMXF01000033.1, read as the reverse complement.
CGGGTAGATGTCTGCAAAGGTTGGCATCGTTGCAAGCAGGGACTCGGCAAGCGCAATCCCGAGGTCGCGCAGCGACAGACTGAAGGATGTCAGACGGGGTGATAGGAATTGCGAATGCGGGCTTTGGCGCCCGATGATCGCCATGTCTCGCCCGGGCTTTATCCCGGCTTCGACAAGCCCCCGATAAAGGCCGACAGTGATTGCTTCGTTGATGAGTACGATTGCCGTTGGCCGGTTCTCAAGCGCGCTCAGTTCGCGGGCGATCTGGTATCCTCCCGCCTCGTTCGGGGTTGAACGAAAAACGTGACGCTCGTCGAGGTGAAGCCCGTGTCGGGCGAGGGTCGCCCGGCACTGATCCTCGAAAACGTAGCCGAGATTCATGTCGTCGTGCGGTCGTGTGACCGCAATGTGCTTGTGGCCGCGGGAGACGAGCCGATCGATGGACGCCTCGGCCATGCCCTCGAAATCCAGATCGAGCCAAGGCTGACCGACATCGGTCAGGCTTCGCCCCAGTGTGATGAACGGGATCTTGCGTTTGGCCAACAGTTCGAAGCGAGCGTCGTGGCGCCGGGTCGCCGAAAGAATGATGCCGTCGGCAAACCCACGCGCAACGACGCGTTTCAAATAGTCGTTCGGATCCTCCTCGGAGGAGCAGAGTAGGGCGACAAGATCGAGCTTGTGACGGGAAAAGACGGTCTGAACACCGTCGAAAACGCTCATGAAGAAGGTGTCGCCCTGACCGGTAATTTCCGAGCCGGTCTGCATCATGAAGCCGATGACGCCGGTCGCGCCCTTCCTGAGCGCACGGCCTGATTGATTGGCGACATAACCAAGGGATTCTGCTGCTTCAAGAACCCTTTTTCTGGTTTCCTCGTTGACGTCGGGTTTGCCGTTCAGTGCGCGCGATACCGTGCCGATAGAAATATCGAGGTGTTCGGCAAGTTCGCGAATCCCCTTCATTTTTCCGCGTTCCTCCCCAGACCCGCGACTGGTCATTTTCTCACCTCTTGACATAAAAACCGGTTGCCGCATAGTATCGTAAACGTTTACGGAAGCCAATTGAGGAGTTGGCACTTCCGTTTCTTGGAGGAAATCACGTGAGATACAGGGCCGTTTTGTGCGGGTGCGGAGCTATGGCCAAAGGCTGGCTGAGAGCGCTGATCGAGAGCAGTGTTCTTCGCGAGAAAGTGGAGATCGTCGGCCTTGTCGATCTTGATCGGGCGACGGCAGAAGCGCTCGCCGCCGAGTTCAACCTTGGCAACATCCTGATCGGTACGGACCTGCCGGAGGTTCTTCGCGAAAGCCGGGCCGACCTGCTCTTCGACATCGTCGTTCCTGCGGCGCGACGCGCGGTGGTCGCTGCCGGTCTTGCGCATGGTTGCCACGTTTTGAGCGAGAAGCCGATGGCCGCCACGCTCGATGAGGCACGCGAATTGCGCCGGCTTGCGACCGAGGCCTCACGCGTTCACGCCATCGTGCAGAACCGTCGCTTCATCGGTGGTGTCCGTCGCATCCGTCGCTTCATCCAGTCGGGCGCTTTGGGCGAGCTGACAGCGTTGCATTGCGACTTCTTCCTCGGTCCGCATTTCGGCGGCTTTCGCGAACAGATGGCCAACGTCCTGCTTTTGGACATGGCCATTCACACTTTCGATGCGGCTCGCTTCATGTCCGGCAAGGAGCCGCTCGCGGTCTATTGTCACGAGTACAATCCGCACGGCTCCTGGTATCGCCATGGCGCCGCCGCCAATGCGATCTTCGAGTTCTCCGATAATGTCGCCTTCACCTATCGCGGTTCCTGGTGCGCTGAGGGCGCCAACACGAGCTGGGAAAGCGCGTGGCGCATTATCGGTTCCGCGGGAACTTTGCTCTGGGATGGCGGCGATCGCTTTGAGGCCAATGTCGTCACCGGTAGCGAGGGTTTCCTTCGGTCCGTCGCGCCGATCGCGGTGCCTGAGGCCGAAGACAGTGCCGACACCAACGGGCACGCGAGCGTCATCGAGCATTTCATCCGCGCGATCGACGCGGGAACCGTGCCGGAAACCGATGGCAGCGACAACATCAAGAGCCTTGCCATGGTCTTCGGCGCGATCGACAGCGCGCGCGACGGCAAACGCGTCACCATTGCAGCCTAGGGAGCCAATTTTGAAGAACCCCAGCAAATCCATCCGCATCGGCACGATGATCTCGGCCACCAAGGGCGGCGCAGACAGGCGTATCAGCCAGATCGCAGACATGGGCTTTGAAAGTTTCGAGCCCTTCTTCTGGCAGACGACGAACGGTCAGGATCTCGCCGAACTTGGCAAGCGTTGCGTCGAGGCGATTGGCGATCGCGACATCACCATCTCTACCCTCGGCATGTTCGGCAATCCGTTGGAGACGACGGAGATTGACGAACAGACCCTTAAGGGCTGGCGAGACTGCATCGACAACGCTCACCACTTCGGCGCCACCTGCGTCGCCGGTTTCACCGGCCGCCTTCGCGGCAAGCCTCTGACCGACAGCCTGCCGCGCTATCGGAAAATCTGGTCAGAGCTATCAAAGCATGCAGCCGACAGGGGCGTGAAGATCGCGTTTGAGAACTGCGCCATGGACGGCAACTGGCAGAGCGGTGACTGGAATATCGCGCACAATCCGGACGCCTGGGAGCTGATCTTCAACGAGACGCCGGACGATCATATCGGGCTCGAATGGGAACCATGCCATCAGATGGTCTACCTGATCGATCCGCTGCCGCAGATCCGCAAATGGGCGAAGAAGATCTTCCACGTGCACGGCAAGGACGCCACCATCCGTTGGGACGTCATCCGTGAGCACGGGATCTTCGGCAAGGAGAAATTCGTCTTCATGCGCACGCCCGGCTTCGGCGACACCAATTGGACCGACGTGATTTCCGAACTTCGGCTGGCCGGCTGGTCCGGCTCGATCGATATCGAAGGCTGGCATGACCCGGTCTATCGCGAAGATCTGGAGATGACCGGCCAGGTCCATGGCCTGAATTACCTTAAGACCTGCCGGGGCGGCGACTTCGTCATCGACCCGGCCTGAGACGTGCATGTCGGCCGGCATGGAGGATGCCGGCATCGGGATAACCAAAGGAGGAGAAAATGGCTATCCGCGGATCCGCAATCCTGGGCGCTCTCGCCCTTGCAGGTGTCTCTCTGTTTGGACTTTCAGCCAAGGCGGAAGATGTCACGATCAATGTCTGGTCGCTCGATCGCGACATCCAGCCTGCGCCGAACCTGATAGCGGACTTCAACAAGCTGAACACCGGCATTAAGGTCGAGTATCGCCAGATCCAGTTCGACGATGTCGTCAGTGAGGCGATGCGGGCCTATTCGACAGGGCAGGCGCCCGACATCATCGCCATCGACAACCCGGAACATGCGCTCTTTTCGTCACGCGGCGCCTTCCTCGACCTGACCGACATGATCGCAAAGTCGACCGTGGTGAAGACGTTGAACTATTTTCCGGGACCTCTCGCCTCCACCATGTGGGACGGCAAGAACTATGGCCTTCCCAAGGCGACGAACACGATTGCGCTCTACTACAACAAGGACATGTTCAAGGCGAAGGGTCTCGATCCGAGCAAGCCGCCGCAGACCTGGGATGAACTGGTCGATGCGGCTCGCAAGCTGACGGATCCTTCGGCGAACGTCTACGGGCTCGCCTTCTCGGCCAAGGCCAACGAGGAGGGAACATTCCAGTTCCTGCCCTGGGTCCAGATGGCCGGCGGCAGCTACGAGCACATCAACTCGGAAGGTGCCGTCAAGGCGCTCGACATCTGGAAAACCATCATAACCGAGAAACTGGCCTCACCGGATACGCTGACCCGCGGCCAGTGGGATTCGACCGGCACGTTCAATTCCGGCAATGCTGCCATGGCGATCTCCGGTCCATGGGAACTCGACCGCATGGTGAGTGAGGCGAAGTTCGACTGGGGCGTTGCGCTGCTGCCGGTGCCCGAGGTCGGTGCAGAGCGCTCCTCGGCCATGGGCGATTTCAACTGGGCGATCTTTTCCAACACGCAGCATCCTGCCGAAGCGTTCAAGGTGCTGGAGTATTTCGCCTCCCAGGACGACCGCATGTTCAAGGATTTCGGGCAGCTGCCCGCTCGATCCGACATCGCGATCCCTGAGACGGGTGTGCCGTTGAAGGATGCGGCCCTCAAGGTCTTCATCGAGCAGCTCAAATTCGCAAAGCCGCGTGGACCCCATCCGGAATGGCCGAAGATCTCCAAGGCCATCCAGGACGCGATCCAGGCGGCTCTGACCGGTCAGATGACGTCGAAAGATGCCCTCGACCAGGCGGCTGAAAAGATAAAGGCGGTCCTTGGCTAAGACTTCTGGACGGACCGGAAAAGCCGGCCGCCTTTCACAAGCGCTCAATCCGCTTGAGGCGCTCGGGCGGAAATACCGCAAACCCACGCCGGCGAGGCCGGCGTGCTTCTGGTCGTTCTAGTTTGCAGGCCGGGTTGTGCGAGCGGTGTATGCTGGCGCCTTGGCGGCGGAGGAACTCATGAAACGCTTTCTATCCAGCATGATCGACGGTCGCGGCTTCGATATCGGCCTTGTCGGCCTGCCGCTCGCGTTCCTGCTCACGCTCTCCGGTCTCCCGCTGCTCTACAATATCGCGATGAGCCTCCAGGAGGTCGACATGTTCAGCCTTGGCAGCTTCTGGCGCCCTTTCGTCGGCCTCAAGAACTACCGTGATCTGTTCGCGCAGCCGGAAACGTGGCCGATCCTGGCCAACACCGCGACCTTTGTCTTCGCCTCGATCGCCGGGCAGTTTCTCGTCGGTTTCAGCCTGGCATTGTTCTTCTGGACCAACTTTCCGGGTGCCTCATGGCTGCGGGGCCTTTTCCTGGTGTCCTGGGTGATGCCCGGCCTCGTGGTCGGAGCGATCTGGAACTGGATCCTCTCGGGCGACTTTGGCGTGCTCAACTTTATTCTGCGCGAAACCGGCCTCATCGACGGCAATATCTTCTGGCGCTCAGACCCCGGCTTTTCGCTCTGGGCCGTCATCATCGCAAATATCTGGCTCGGCACGTCCTTCAACATGATCCTCCTGTCCGTTGGCCTGTCGGCCATACCGAGGGATCTTTACGAGGCATCCGAACTGGACGGCGCCAATGTCTGGCAACGCTTCTGGACGATAACCTTGCCGATGATGCGCTCGTCCATCGGGGCCATTATCGCACTCGGACTGATCTTCACGCTGCAACAATTCGATCTTTTCGCCGCCATCACTTCGGGAGGGCCGAACAATGCTTCGAACGTCACGCAATACTGGGCCTGGGATTTGTCGTTCCGACAGTACGATTTCGCCAAGGGCGCGACGATTTCGGTGATCATGATCGTCTTCGTGATGATCGCTTCGGTCGTCTACGTGCGCTCCACACGGCATGAGGTGCGCGGATGAGCCATCAAACCCGCGACCGTCTGCTGCTCGCAATCGCGATCATTCTCGCCGGCATCTATCTGTTTCCCCTCTACTGGATGTACATAACCACGATCAAATCGGGATCGGAGATGTTTGCCACCCCGCCGACCTTCTGGCCGACCGATCCCCAATGGCAGATCTTTGGCAACGTCTGGCAAAGCCGCAACATGGGCCGGTACATCTGGAATTCTCTGGTCATCGCTTGCGGAGCGGTCAGTGTCATCACCGTACTCGGTGTCGGCTGCGCCTATGTGCTTGCGCGCTATCGCAACATCTGGGTCGATATCGGGCTCTTCCTCATTCTCATGTTGCAGGTGCTTCCGGCCTCACTGATGGTCACGCCGATCTTCGTGGGTTTCTCTCAGATCGGGCTGCTCAATTATCCCCGCCTTGCGGTGATCCTGGCGATTGCGGCGAAAAGCATGCCGTTCTTCGTGGTTCTGGTGCGCGCGACCTTCATGAGTGTACCGCAGGAATTGGAGGAAGCCGCCCTTGTCGACGGCAACTCGAGGGTTGGCGCCTTTTTCAACATCGTCCTGCCGCTGGCACGAAACGGTATCCTTGTCAGCGCCATCCTGATCTTCATGCAGGCGTTCGGAGAGTTCGTCTATTCGAAGTCGATGATCCAGGCGGTGGAGCTGCAGCCGGCAAGTGTCGGATTGAATTCCTTCATGGGACCGAACACCAACGAATGGAACAACATCATGGCCTATGCGGCGATCTACGTGACGCCGATCCTCGCCATCTTCGTCCTCCTGCAACGCCGCATCGTCTCTGGCCTTACCTCGGGAGCGCTCAAATGACCGCCCAGATCGAACTGACCAACGTCAACAAGTATTATGGTGCCTATCATGCATTGAAGGACATCGAGCTCTCGATCCGCAAGGGCAGCTTCACGGCGCTTGTCGGTCCCTCCGGTTGCGGGAAGTCGACACTGCTGCGGTCGCTGGCTGGCCTTGAGAGCATATCGTCCGGCACCCTGAGAATTGCCGGAGAGGTCATGAACGCTGTGCCCCCACGCAAACGTGACGTGGCGATGGTTTTCCAATCATACGCACTCTACCCGCACATGACGGTCGAGGAGAACCTCACCTACAGCCTGCGGATCAAGGGCGTCGCAAAAGCTGAACGCAAGAAGGCGGCCAATGAGGTCGCCGCGGTGACCGGGCTTACGCACCTGCTCGGCCGCTATCCGCGTGAGCTTTCCGGTGGACAGCGCCAGCGCGTGGCGATGAGCCGGGCGATCATCCGCCATCCCAAGGCGTTTCTGTTCGACGAACCGCTTTCCAATCTCGATGCGGCACTTCGCGTTCATATGCGCAAGGAAATCCGTGCGTTGCACGACCGTTTGGGTGCCACTTCGGTCTACGTCACCCACGACCAGGTCGAGGCAATGACGATGGCGGATCACGTCGTCATCATGCGCGATGGCGTCATCGAACAGCAGGGCAGCCCGCTTGAGCTCTATGACCGGCCGGACAACAAGTTTGTGGCCGGGTTCATCGGATCTCCGGCCATGAATTTTCTGCCAGCAGTCGGCGGTCCGGATGGCCGGTCGATCATCCTCGATCTCGGTATGAAGCAAACGGTCTCTCTCGAACGCGCCGTGCAGCCGGGGCGGGCCTTGATCGTTGGCCTGCGCCCGGAGAACATCGAACTTGCCCCGGCGGATGAGGGCGTTGTCTCGGCACAGGTGGCGCTGGTCGAATCGACCGGGGCGACATGCTTCTTGACCATGGCAACGACGCCTGAGCTTTCGGTGGTCTTCAACGGGCGATCGCAGGCGCAAGCCGGCGATCGGGTCGGACTGAACTTTGCACCCGCCAGCATTCATCTTTTCGACGCAGATACCGGACGGCGTTTCCCGGACTGAGGGCAGATACTGACCGCCCAATAGCGCGTGCGTTGCTTCGATATGCGACTTCTGGCTGGCCCTTGCCAGTGGCTCAGGGACGCACCAGCGCATTCCCGTCCGCTTCTTTGAGATAGCTAACAACGGCGTCGGCGATCATGGTCCGATGCCTGCCGATTGTATGTGGCTCTGAGAGGTCACGGCGAAAGATCGTGCCGAACGTGTAGCGGTTGGAGACCCGGAAGAAGCAGAAAGCGCTGATCAACATGTGCACGTCGATCGGGTCGGCCTTTCGCTTGAACACGCCTTCAGCGATACCGCGCTCCAAAATGCCGGCGATCGTCTCGATGACGGAGACATTCAGATCGCGAATCGCTTCCGAACGCAGCATATGTGCGGCGTGGTGGATGTTTTCGATGCTGACCAATCGCACGAAATCGGGATTGGCCTCGTCGTGGTCGAACGTACTGGAGATGAGGGTGCGCAGCGCCTCTTCCGGTGCAAGGCTTGCAAGCTTCAAATCCTCCTCAAGTGTGCGGATCTTGCGATAGGCGCGCTCCAGCACCGAGAGGTAAAGTCCCTCCTTGCCTCCGAAATAATAGTAGATCATGCGCTTGGAGGTTCGCGTCCGCTCCGCGATGGCGTCGACACGCGCGCCAGCCAGACCATGCGTCGAGAACTCCTCCGTGGCGACGACAAGGATGTCTTCCTTGGTCCGTTCCGGATCGTTCTTCCGACTTGCCTCAGCCCGCCCAGCCATTCTTTCGTCGCCACTCCTCCGGCGTTACCCGAGATTTTCTCAATAAAACCAATTCGAAACGGGCCGACCACAGGGACTCGTCATCCCGCCTCCTTTGAAAGTCATATTGAGGTTGCAGGGGTCTTTCAAGAGACTCCTCTTGACATACGTACTAGTTCGTACATTTTGTTACGAGCGATTGCGCCCGGAGGAGGTCGTGGTCGCTCCGTGCCCCTGATGCGCATACCGAAGCCGATACAACGCTCGGGCGCAAAGACGGCACTCCGCTTTGGGAGGAGCGCATGACCCGCATCATCGACTTCTATTTCTTGGCGCTGAAGGTGGCGATTGCCCTGCTGCTCGCCGGCATGGTTGTCCTCGTCTTCGGCAATGTCGTTCTGCGTTATGCCTTCAATCAGGGGATTACGGTTTCCGAAGAGCTGTCACGCATCTTCTTCGTCTGGCTTACCTTTCTCGGCGCCGTCGTTGCCATGCGCGAACACGGCCATCTCGGCGTTGATACGGTCATCAAGCGTCTGCCACCCGTCGCGGCAAAGATTGCTGTGCTGCTGGGCCATGCGCTGATGCTTTATGCGACCTGGCTGATGATCAGCGGCAGCTGGGCGCAGACGCTGATCAATCTCCACGTCGGCGCACCGGCGACAGGGATTTCGATGGGCTTCTTCTACGGTGCCGGTCTCGCCTTCGGTGTCCCTGCTTTTCTGATCCTGCTTGCCGACGCGTTGGCGATCGCCACCGGCCGCATCGACGTGACGACTGCCGAACTCGTACGCGACAGCGAAGACGAGTTGGCCCTCGAGGATCTCCCCGAGCCGGTACTCGGCCCCGTTTCCGCAAAACGCTGAGGAGCTGGCTATGACCGTTACGATCTTCCTCGGTGCACTTCTTGGACCCATGGCGCTCGGCGTGCCGATCGCTTTTGCACTCATTCTCAGCGGCGTGGCGCTGATGCTTTACCTCGGTCTCTTCGACGCGCAAATCGTGGCGCAGAACGTCTTGAATGGTGCTGACAGTTTTCCGCTGATGGCCGTGCCCTTCTTCCTGCTCGCAGGCGAAGTCATGAACACAGGCGGGCTTTCCAGGCGCATCGTCGCGCTGGCGATGGCGATGGTCGGCCATATTCGCGGCGGCCTCGGTTTCGTCGCGATCTTCGCTGCCTGCATCCTTTCGAGCCTCTCTGGCTCGGCCGTCGCGGACGCGGCTGCCCTCGGAGCGCTGCTCCTGCCGATGATGCTGAAGAGCGGTCATGACGCAGCGCGCGCTGGCGGGCTGCTCGCCTCCGCCTCGGTGATCGGACCGATCATCCCGCCGTCGATCGGCTTCATCCTCTATGGCGTCGTTGGTGGCGTCTCGATCACCAAGCTTTTTCTCGCCGGCATCTTCCCGGGGCTGATGATCGCTGCGGCCCTTTGCGTCACCTGGCTGATCGTTGCCCGCAAGGAGCAGTTCGAGCTGCCGCCAAGGCAAAGCGGGGCAGTGCGGCTCAAGGCGCTCGTCGACAGCATCTGGGCACTGATGCTGCCTGTAATCATCATCGTCGGCCTGAAGTTCGGGGTCTTTACGCCAACCGAGGCCGGCGTTGTTGCTGCCGTCTACTCGCTTTTCGTCGCCAATGTCGTCTATCGCGAGTTGCCGCCGGCGCAGCTCTTCCACGTCTTCGTGTCGGCGGCAAAGATCACGTCCGTCGTCATGTTCCTGGTCGCCTGTGCCGCGGTCTCCGCCTGGCTGATCACGGTAGCTGACGTCCCCGGTGCGCTTGCCTCGCTCATCGAACCGCTGATGGACAACCAGACGCTTCTCTTGATTGCGATCATGGTTCTGATCGTGCTCGTCGGCACCGCAATGGATATGACGCCGACCATCCTCGTGATGACGCCGGTGCTGATGCCCATCATCAAGCAGGCGGGGATCGATCCGGTCTACTTCGGTGTCCTGTTCATCATCAACAACTCGATCGGTCTGATCACGCCGCCCGTCGGTACGGTTTTGAACGTCATCTGTGGCGTCTCGAAACTGTCGATGGAAGACCTGATGAAGGGCGTGCTGCCCTTCCTGGTCGCCGAGTTGATCGTCCTGTTCCTGCTTGTCCTGTTCCCCGCGCTGGTGACCGTTCCGGTTACCTGGTTCGGGCACTGACCGAAACTTCAAGCTTCAACACGGCCGGCGGAACTACCGGCCAAATCTGGGAGGAGAACATGTTGAAATTGACGAAACTGGCCTTGGGCCTTGCTCTGCCGCTCGCTTTGCTGACGGCAGGACCGACGCTTGCCGAGATCCGCGATCAGACGATCAAGTTCGCTTCGGCCAACAACAAGGGTCACCCGCAGGTGACCGGCATGGAGAAGTTTGCCGAACTCGTGAAGGACAAGAGCGGCGGCAAGATCGAGGTCAAGCTCTTCCCGGGCGGCACGCTCGGCGGCGACGTCCAGACCGTCTCGGCCCTGCAGGGCGGCGTTATCGAAATGACGGTGTTGAACGCCGGCATCCTCGCCAACAACGTCAAGCAGTTCGGCGCCGTCGACCTTCCGTTCCTCTTCGACAGCGGTGCGGAGGCGGACAAGGTGATGGACGGTGCCTTCGGCGACAGTCTCATCAAGCTCCTGCCAGATACCGGCCTTATCGGTCTCGGCTATTGGGAACTCGGCTTCCGCAATCTCACCAACAATCGCCATCCGGTGACGAAGCTCGAGGACATCAAGGGTCTGAAGATCCGCACGATCCAGTCTCCCATCCCGATCGAACTCTTCAACACGCTCGGCGCCAATGCCGTGCCGCTGCCCTACACGGAACTCTATACCGCGCTCGAGACAGGGACGGTCGACGGGCAGGAGAACCCGGCCGCAAACATCCTGAACGCCAAGTTCTACGAAGTGCAGAAGTACATGACGCTGACCCGTCACCAATACAATCCGCAGATCGTGCTCGTCAGCAAGAAGTTCTGGGATGGGCTGAATGACGAGGAAAAGGCCGTCCTTGAGGCGGCCGCGACCGAAGCGCGCGACTACCAGCGCAAGGTGTCACGCGAAGCGGACGCCGCAGCTCTCGAGGAAATTCGCAAGACCGGCATGGAAGTCAGCGAATTCAGTCCGGAGGAAACGCAGAAGCTGCGTGATGCCGTCAAGCCGGTGATCGAGAAGTTCAGTGCCGAGATTGGCGCTGAGACGGTTCAGGCGCTGTTCAAGGAGATTGGTGCCGCACGGGGCCAGTAACAGGGTGCGAAGTCTTCGGCCCGCCCGCAAGTCACGGCGGGCCGGAAGCTGGCTGCCCGTATTTGCGGGCTTTGAGATGGAAACGCAAATCATGACCGAAACGCTTGTAAGACCCTTGAAGGCCGGTCTGATCGGCGCAGGCATTCAAGCGTCGCTGACCCCAGCGATGCACATGGCCGAAGGCGCGGCTCAAGGGCTCCGCTATGTGTACGAACTGATCGATCTTCGCGAAATCGACGCGACGGAAAACGACCTGCCGCGTCTGCTTGCCAATGCCGAACGGCAGGGATTTGCGGGCCTGAATATCACCCATCCATGCAAGCAGGCGGTGATCGCCCATCTTGACGATCTCGCACCTGACGCGCAGCGGCTTGGCGCCGTCAATACAGTCGTGCTCAAGGGAGGGCGGCGACATGGCCACAATACCGACTGGTGGGGTTTTGCCGAAGGTTTCAGGCGGGGGCTGCCGGATGCCGACCTTTCCTTCGCCGTGCAGCTTGGAGCAGGCGGCGCCGGCGTTGCAACGGCTTATGCCGCACTTTCGCTCGGCCTGAAACGTCTTGCGGTTTTCGACCGCGAGCCGGAGCGGGCACGGTCGCTTGCCGAGATGCTGACCGCCCTGTTCCCCGAGGCGGATATCTCAGCCGGCACGGACCTTGCGGCTGCAATGCGGTCGGCGTCGGGGTTGATTCACGCCACGCCGACAGGGATGGCGAACTATCCGGGGCTGCCGCTCGACGGTGACCTTCTCGATCCGCGCCACTGGGTCGCCGAGATCGTCTACTTCCCGCTCGAAACGGCGCTGCTCAAGGAGGCGAGACGGCGCGGCTGCCGCACGCTCGATGGGGGAGGAATGGCCGTATTTCAAGCGGTCGGCGCCTTTCGCCTGTTTACGGGACTCGAACCCGACGCAGCGCGGATGCTGAACCATTTCAAGACGATGACCGGCTGACGCCGAAAACTCGAGCGAGGACAGAAGCATGAAGACCTCGATAGCAACGGTTTCGCTGAGCGGCGATCTCAAGGACAAGCTGCGCGCCATCGCCAAGGCCGGCTTTGCCGGTGTCGAAATCTTCGAGAACGACTTCCTTGCCTTCGACGAAAGCCCGCGCGAGGTCGGCCGAATGGTGCGCGACTTTGGCCTGGAGATCAGTCTGTTCCAGCCGTTCCGTGATTTCGAGGGGATGCCGGAGCCACTCAGAGCCCGGACTTTCGACAGGGCCGAGCGCAAGTTCGACCTGATGCAGGAGTTGGGCACGGACTTGGTGCTCGTCTGCTCCAACGTGTCGCCGGCGGCAGTGGCTGGCATCGACAGGGCAGCCGCCGACTTTTGCGAACTCGGCGAGCGGGCGGCGAAGCGGAACTTGCGCGTCGGTTACGAGGCGCTCGCCTGGGGGCGCCATATCAGCGACCATCGTGATGCCTGGGAGATCGTCCGGCGCGCCGATCACCCGAGCATAGGCCTCATCCTCGACAGCTTTCATACCCTGTCGCGCAAGATCGAGATCAATTCGATCCGCTCGATCCCGAAGGAGAAAATCTTCATCGTCCAGCTTGCGGATGCTCCGCTGATCGACATGGATCTGCTCTATTGGAGCCGGCACTTTCGCAATATGCCGGGCGAGGGCGACCTGCCGGTGACCGACTTTACCCGCGCGGTGGCGGCGACCGGCTATGATGGATATCTGTCGCTTGAAATCTTCAACGACCAGTTTCGCGGAGGCAATGCCAATGCCATCGCGGTCGACGGCTACCGCTCGCTGATCTATCTCGGGGACCAGGTGAAGCGCGCCGAGCCGGATGTCCGCTTGCCGGTTCCCCAGATGCCTCCGCGCGTCGACGTCAAGGGTATCGCCTTCGTGGAGTTCAGTGCCTCCGAGGACGAGGCAGGGGAACTCGAAGCGCTGCTGCTGACGATCGGTTTCACCAAGACGGCGCAACATCGGACGAAACAGGTCGTAGTCTACCGGCAGGGCTCCATCAATCTGGTGATCAACACCGAAAGGGAAGGCTTCGCCAACGCTTCCTATCTGGTTCACGGCACGTCCGCGTATGCTTTCGGCCTCGTGGTCGACGATGCCAAAGCGACTGCTGAGCGAGCCAGGGCGCTTGGTGCTGAACCCTTCGAACAGCCAGTCGGCCCAGGAGAATTGCTGGTTCCGGCGATCCACGGTGTTGGCGGCGGGATCATCTACTTCCTCGACGAGCGATCCGACCTCGCCAGGATCTGGGAGATTGAGTTCGATCCGGTGCCGGACAAGGGAGCGGCGATACCAGCTGGCCTGACGACCATCGATCACATTGCCCAGACCGTCAAATATGAGGAGATGCTGACCTGGCTGCTGTTCTACACATCGCTGCTCGATGTGCGAAAGACGCCGATGATCGACATCGTCGATCCGGCCGGCATTGTTCGCAGCCAGGTCGTTGAGAATGATGCTGGCACGTTGCGCCTGACGTTGAACGGCGCGGAGAACCGCAACACGCTTGCGGGCCACTTCATCGCCGAGACCTTCGGCTCCGGTGTGCAGCATCTTGCCTTTGCCACCAACGACATCTTCGCAACGGCTGAGGCGCTGCGTGCAAACGGCTTCAAGGCGCTGCCGATCTCGCCGAACTACTACGATGACGTCGAGGCGCGCTTCGGGCTCGACGCGGAACTGGTCGAGCGGCTGAGGGTCGAGAACATCCTTTATGACCGGGACGAGAACGGTGAATATTTCCAGCTCTACAGTCCGACCTACGGCGAAGGGTTCTTCTTTGAAATCATCGAGCGGCGCGGGTATCGCGGATACGGAGCCGCCAATGCAATCTTTCGCATTGCGGCGCTGAAAAAATACCTGAGGCCAGAGGGTCTGCCTAAAAACTGACCTTCCAACGTCAGCTTTGGGTCGGCGACTGGCACGGCTCAGGCAAGTGCTCGTTCCGATCGTTGAGGCGTCCTAGGCGACTCAGCGTGCACGCACTTGCTATTGATGCTCTTTCCTTCGCGACCGAGGGGTCCGGCGTCGATGGAATGGGCGCCGAACGCTCTCTCGGCTGCCACATAATCAAGCTGGGGGCTAGGTTGTCAGAAGTACCGAACCTCTTCGACCTTTATGCTGAGCGGGTCTTTGCCGCGTTTGGACAGCCAGGAGTAGACGGGCGGCACACGGGCTGCGATCGACTCCACGTGGATGTCGAGATCAGGCATGGGCCGTCAGTGTAGGCGAAGGCTTCCGCAAGGGCAGCGTCCAATTCCCTGCGTTTTTTCGCCGTTCATGCCTTCACAGGCAATTTCCGGATGTTTTCCGATAGATACGGATGTTCCATAATTAGTCTTACGCCTCAGCGGCCGGATGCTCTCTGTCCTACCTGAAGGAGGACATTATTTGATCAGTCGCACGCCAGGCTCGCCACTATCCGCGTAGTCGCCATCGATGAAAACTATGCCGGCGTTTTCCAGAACCGAACGAATGTCAGGGCGGCTGATCGAGGCCCGCGATTGGTAGCAAACCAGTGCGTCAACGCTACCATTCAAGGCTGAGATCGGCTCGAGCGGAACTTTAGTGGAAAGCGCGAGCAACGAGCTTATGACGGAGAAAATTGTTCCTCCGCCCGAGAAGGGCGATCCTAAACCACGGCCCGTCCGCCGTCCCGTGCCTCATGACTCGACGCCGAAGTCCGAAGAACGGATATATCCGCCTCGGGACACTAGAGAAGCGCCGGTGCTAAACCCGAATGGCGAAGATGCCACTTAACCGTGACGGCACGCTGTCGTGCGCCGGTCGAAAGCTAGCTGACCTGCCGCCTTCGACCGGCGCAGCCCCGACACGCCAAAAGGGGTTCGAGGGCGGGGAAGAACATGGGGCTCGACAGAACCGGCGTCGTGGGTGAGCCATAAAGCTGCCGTTCAATGGTCAGCAAATTGCCCCGGTACCGCCGCACCGAGCCCTTCCCAGCGTTTCATCGTCACTGGCGCGTTCGGTATCCGGCCGACGCGAGTGACGATCGAAAGGCCGTATCGCTGCCGATTACGTCATGCACATCATAGAGGAATGAATATGATTACTCGTTACACGCCCATTGCATCGCTGACGGCTGCAATCTTCAGTTTCATGATCTTCAGTCCGGCATCTGCCTTTGAAATTGCTCAGGCGCAAGAGACGCAGCCGGAGCAGGGACAGGCTGACAAGAAGAGCACGGAGGCCGCCATCAGCGAACAAAAGATCGAAGCCTTTGCGGTTGCCTATCTTCAGGTCGACAAGGTCAGGCAGGAATATTCCGCAAAGATAGAAGCAACATCGGACGAGGCGGCGAAGAAGGAGCTGGAGACCGAAGGCAGCAAGAAAATGGTTGAAGCCGTCAAAGCCTCGCCGGCCATTTCGGTCGAAGAATATTCGGCCATTCTTACAGCGGCACAGAGTGATCCGGCAGTCGCCAAGAAGGTTCAGGCAGAACTTCAAAAGACCGCTCCGGCACAGCAGTAGGTGGCCTCGGCAGCGATCGGATTGCCGGACACTTGCGTGTGGCCCGCGAACTCAATTTGCGGGCTTCCGCTCCCGAGTGCGAAATACGCAAGGGAGGCTTGCTGGCACGCCCCGTGGAATTGTCGGCTACTAGCGGCCACTTGGCAAATCTTGGCGACCACTTCCAGCGACCTTTCGAATGCCTGCACCGGCAGAAACTCGAAACGCGAATGGAAGTTGTAGGCGCCGGTGAAGAAGTTGGGCGTCGGAATGCCGCGGGCCGAGAGCACCGCGCCTAGGCAGTCCAGTTCACGAGGAAACCCAGTTCCCCTTGCTTCCGCGGCATCGCCCGCGCGACAGGTTGCTTCAACGATCACATAATGTATCGTCCGGAATGGCCGCTCGGGGCAGGCGGATCGCGCATGGCCAGTCCTCCATGCTTTCCACTAGGATTTCAGCGACGATCTCCTGACCGTCGGCGCGCGGTTCTGAGTAGAGCTTGAGCGCCACCGCCTCTGAGCCGATAAGAGCGGGAAGCCATAGGGAGAATCGTTGCCATGAGAGCACTTGTCCAGCGCGTTTCATCTGCGCGTGTCACCGTCGACGAAACGGTGACGGGGGAAATCGGCAATGGTCTGTTGGTCTTCGTTTGTGCGATGAAGGGTGACTCTGAAAAGGAAAGCGAATGGCTGGCGCGCAAGATTGTCAACCTGCGCATCTTCAGGGACGATGCGGATCGAATGAACCGTTCGCTTGTCGATGTCGGCGGCGCAGCTCTCATCGTCAGCCAGTTCACATTGGCGGCCGAGACGAAAGGAAACCGGCCGGGCTTTTCTACGGCAGCGCCGCCGGAGGAGGGCAAACGCCTATATGAGACTTTCTCTGCCAATTTCTCGGCCCTTGGCGTTGCCGTTGCGAATGGCGTCTTCGGTGCGGACATGCGGGTGGAATTGGCCAACGACGGTCCAGTAACGATCTGGCTGGACACGACGTCCGGCTAACCGCTTCAGGGTCGCACATTAAGCGGAATGAGCTTGAGGCGATGATCACCTATACTCGCGGTCGGATCGCCTGGATGAATGACTGTCGGGCCGGGTCAGAGCCCAGGTTGAGTGCCTTCGGCGGGTGCGATCGGAAATGGTTGGAGGAGCCAGCCTATCCGCCAGTGCGCGGATAGGGAACCGACAGATTGGGTGGCAAAAATGCTCCCTTGGTCAAGTGACCAGGTGCGCAACATGACCGCCCAAGCATCGACATGCGATCGAGGTGCCTGGCTTTGAATTGAATTACTACGAGCGTCGGCGCCCTTTGTTTGCGTCGACCTGCACGGCCGACGGCGTGATCCCTTCCACATGGTCTGTGCTGAAAAGGTCGCGTCATCTATCGAACGGAACTGCCAAGCTGGCGCCGAATACGTCAGATTCGGCTCCTGGCAAGAATTCCTGCGAGCACTGTAATCTCACGTTCGAGCACTTCGGACGTTATGCCGACGAACCGTCCTTCAAGGCTGAGAGAGATCACGCCATGAACGGCCGCGAAGAACGTCCGGGCACGAATTGCCACGTCTTGGCGAGAAGCATCTGGCATATGTCGCGCGAGTGGTGCTGCGATGAGCCCGATCAGGAAAGCGTGTTCGGCAAGGTGCCACTCCGGAACGGAGACGCCCTCCGGCATCCTATGTTCGAAGAGCGCCGACCACAGGTTGCGCTCTGCAAGCGCGAAACGCATGTATGCCAGAGACAGGCTGAGGAAAGTCTCCTCAATGGCCGCTGATGGCGAAATCGCGGCGTTGAGGGTGTTCTCCAACTGTTTCAACGTCCCCGAATTGACGTGGAGAATCAGCCCGTCGAGATCGTCGAAGACCGTGTAAAGACCACCGAGCGCCGCGCCGGCGCGTTCGGCGATATCCCGCGCGCGCAGGTTCTTCAGCCCTTGTTCGCGAATGAGCTCCGTGCAGGCAACAATCAGCCTTGCCTTGAGGTCTTCCTTCTTCGTCTGACGCTTTCCGACCACCGTTAACCTCATTGTTGAACGTTGTTCATTTTGAACTTGAACATCGTTCATCTTTGTGAGAAAAGATTATGAACATTGTTCATACATGGAGGTGAGGAAATGTTCAAACAAATCGTAACGCTGATATGAGGTCGCGCCCATGAGGCGGAGGAGGCCTTCGGAGATCGGCATGCGCTACCGATACTTGCGCAGCAGATCCGTGATGCCGCGCGCGGCGTCGAAAGCGCACGTCGGGCGGTCGCTCTGTCGATCGCGCAAAATCGCCTGGAAAAAGAAAATGCCGAGAGGCTCTCTGCCCGCATCGATGATCTCGAAACGCGCGCTATCGCAGCCCTTGAAAAGGGGCGGGAGGATCTGGCTACCGAGGCTGCCGCCGCGATCGCTCGGCTGGAAACCGAACTGCAGAACGCACGTCAGGTTCAGGCGGAGTTTACAGATGGAATAGATCGGTTGAGGCAAGCGGTGCGGCAGAGCGAAACGCGCCTGGCTGCGCTGCGCCGCGGCGAGCGCCTGGCCGAGGCACGTGACCGGACGCGGCGCCTTTCCCGAGATGTGCCTGGCAACGATCTGGCTACGCTCAGCGATGCCGAGGCAACACTTGCGCGGCTCGAAACGCGCCAGCGCGAGGCTGAGTTGACGGCCGAGGCGCTGGTTGAGCTGGAAGACCGGCCTGATCCGACCGCGCTTGCAGAGAAACTGGCCGCGGCCGGTTGCGGGCGCCCGCTCGTGACGAGCGCTGAAGGCGTGCTCGAGCGTCTGCGTGCCAAGGCAAACCCTGCTCTTTGAACCCACTCTTTCTCAAAGGAAAACGACGATGAACGACAGCCTGATGAAACACTCCCCGGCCTGGACCTCCTTCTCCTATGTGAGCTTCGGCGTGGCCACTTTCATGGTGGTGATCGGCCTTTACATGATGCCGATCGATCTCTGGGGAAAAGGGTATCTCGCCATGGGCATTCTGATGCTCCTCCAGACGGCGGTAAACGTCACCAAGACGCTGCGCGACAATCTGGAAGCTGAAAAGCTCATCCGCAGGATCGATGATGCAAAGACCGAGAAGCTGCTGCTCGGCATCAAGGCCGACGACGTTTAATTCATCGTTAGCCCTGTCGCCACAAGGCACAACCTGTGAACGAGGATGAAACTATTTTCATCTATAACGTTCAAAAAAGGGGAGACGTTCCGTGAAAAACAATCTCATGACTTCTCGGCGGTTTGCGCCACTCTTCTGGACGCAGTTCCTGTCGGCGTTCAACGATAATTTCCTCAAGAACACGCTCGTCTTCCTCATCCTCGCCACCGTGGCGGCAAATGATGCCGGATCGCTCGTTACGCTGGCCGGCGCCGTCTTCATGGCGCCGTTCCTGCTCTTTTCCGCACTCGGCGGCCAACTTGCCGACAAGTTCGACAAGGCGGTCGTCGCCGAGAGGCTGAAGCGGTGGGAGCTCGCTGCCGCAGCCGTTGCGGTCGTCGGTATTGCGTTCTCCTCCATTGCCGTGCTGCTGGCTGCGCTCTTCCTGTTCGGTGCCATCTCCGCGCTCTTTGGGCCTGTCAAATACGGCATCCTGCCGGACCACCTGGAGCGCAAGGAACTGCCGCGCGCGAACGCCTGGATCGAGGGGGCGACGTTCATCGCCATCCTCGGCGGCACAGTCGTCGCAGGGCTTGCCGCGGCCGATGGCGTCGATCCGTGGCTGTTTGGCCCCATGATGCTCGGCCTCGCGCTCGTCTGCTGGCTTTCCAGCCGCTACATTCCTCGCCTGGGCGCCAAGGCGCCGGACCTTGTCGTCGATCGCAACGTCCTCCGTTCCACGGGGCGGCTCCTCGCTTCACTGCGCAGCGACAAACGGCTCTGGCGCACCGCGCTGATGGCGGCGTGGTTCTGGCTGGTTGGCGCGATCGTACTGTCGTTGCTGCCGCCCATGGTGAAGAACTATCTCGGCGGCGACGAGACTGTGATCACTGCCTATCTCGCCGTCTTCGCCGTGGCGATCGGCGTTGGCTCGGCAATCGCCGCCTGGATGTCCGCAGGACGTATCGTGCTCCTGCCGGCACCGCTCGGCACCCTGATCATGGCGCTGTTCGGCCTCGATCTCGCCTGGTGCGTCGGACATGCCGGTGCGGCCGCAGCGACCGAGACGCTCTCCGCCTTTTTCGCCGGTCCCTACACCCTGCGCATCGCCATCGATCTGGCCGGCATGGCCATCGCCGGCGCCTTCCTGGCCGTACCCACGCTTGCGGCCCTTCAGGCCTGGGCGCAAGAGGACGAACGATCGCGTGTTATCGGCGCGTCGAATGTATTGTCCGCGGCCTTCATCACCGCCGGCGGCGGCCTTGTCGCCGTCCTGCAGGCGTCCGGCGTGTCGACATCGGTACTTTTCGCCGGCCTTGCGCTCGCCAATGCCGTGGCGGCCTGGGTCATGCTGCGCACGTTGCCGACCAATGCTTTCCGTGATTTCGTATCCATCCTCTTCCGCGCCTTCCTTCGGCTGGAAGTGGAGGGCCTCGACAATCTGAAAAAGGCGGGGCGTGCGCCGATCATCGCGCTCAACCATGTTTCCTTTCTCGATGGCGCACTGGCCCTTGCGCTGACGGACGAGGAACCGACCTTCGCGGTCGACTACACAATCGCCAAGGCTTGGTGGGTGAAACCGTTCCTGAAGATGTGCAACTTCCTGCCGCTGGATCCTTCGAAGCCGATGGCAACGCGTACGCTCATCAAGACGGTCAACAATGGTGAGCCGCTCGTGATCTTCCCCGAGGGCCGCATCACGGTCACCGGCGCGCTGATGAAGGTCTATGACGGTGCCGCGATGGTGGCCGACAAGACCGGCTCCATGGTCGTGCCGGTCCGCATCGATGGGCTGGAGAAGAGCTACTTCTCGCGCCTCAGTTCCCTGCACGTTCGCCGCCGCCTGTTTCCGAAGGTGAAGGTCACCATTCTGGAGCCGGTTCGTCTTTCCGTGCCGGAAGAGTTGAAAGGTCGCAAGCGCCGCATGGCCGCGGGCGCCGCTCTCTACCAGGTCATGTCGATGCTGATGTTCCGCACCACGGATACCGACACCACCGTGCTCGAAAAGGTGATCAAGACGGCCAAGGAGCGCGGGCTCAACCGGCTCGCTGTGCAGGACCCGGTCACCGGTTCCCTGTCCTATGGCAAGCTGCTGACGGGTGCCGCCGTGCTTGGCGCGAAGTTCAAGGCGCTCTTCCCGGCCGAGAAGGCGCTCGGCGTTCTCTTGCCCAACGCCAACGGTGCGGTTGCAACCATCCTCGGCGTGATGTCCGCCGGCAAGGTGCCGGCAATGCTGAATTTCACTGCGGGCGCGGCCAACATCGTTTCGGCATGCAAGGCCGCGGAGGTCCGCTACGTGCTGACGTCGCGTACCTTCGTCACCCAGGCGAAACTTGGGTCCGTCGTCGAGGAGTTGTCGAAGACCGTGGAAATTGTCTGGCTCGATGATCTGCGCCAGACGATTGGCCTTGCCGACAAGCTGCGCGGTCTCCTGCAGAAGGCGCGTCCGCTTGTCCGACGCACGGCCGACGATCCGGCAGTCATTCTCTATACCTCCGGTTCGGAAGGAACGCCGAAGGGCGTGGTGCTGACACACCGCAACATCCTCTCCAATGCGGCGCAGGCCGCGTCCCGCATCGATTTCCACTCGGGCGACAAGGTGTTCAACATCCTGCCGGTGTTCCATTCCTTCGGGCTCACCGCTGGCACTGTGCTGCCGCTCATCTCCGGCGTGCCCGTCTATTTCTATCCGTCGCCGCTGCACTACCGGATCATCCCGGAACTGATCTACGCTTCCAACGCGACGATCATCTTCGGCACCGACACCTTCCTGAACGGTTATGCACGGACGGCCCATCCCTATGACTTCCGCTCGATCCGCTATTGCTTCGCCGGCGCCGAGCCGGTCAGGGCGGCTACCCGTGCACTCTACATGGAGAAGTTCGGTGTCCGGATCCTCGAAGGCTACGGTGTGACCGAGGCGGCGCCAGTGATTGCGCTGAACACGCCGATGTTCAACAAGGCCGGTAGCGTCGGCAAGATCATGCCGGGCATGGAGTATAGGCTCGATGCCGTGCCGGGTGTCATGGAGGGCGGGCGGCTCTTCATCCGCGGCGCCAACGTCATGGCCGGATATCTCCGCGTGGAAGCGCCCGGCGTGATCGAGCCGACGCCGGACGGCTGGCATGACACCGGCGACATCGTCACTGTCGATGAAGATGGTTTCATCGTCATCCGGGGGCGGGCCAAACGATTTGCCAAGATCGGCGGCGAGATGGTCTCGCTGGGTGCTGTGGAAGCGTTGGCGGGAGAGCTGTGGCCGGGTCAGTTGACGGTTGTCGTGTCGCTGCCTGATGCCAAAAAAGGCGAGCGCCTGGTCATGCTCACGGACGCTCCGGGTGCGACACGTGCCGCATTCCTTCGCTTCGCCAAGGAAAAGAGGGTGATGGACATGATGGTTCCCGCGGATGTGAGGGTGGGTGCCGTGCCTGTGCTTGGAACCGGAAAGGTGGACTTCGTCAGTGCTCAGAAGCTTCTCGCCGAGACTGCAAGGACCGAGGACGCAGCCTGATGTAGAAAAGGGAGCCGGCTTCAGTCCAGCTTTCAGTTCAACACGAGGTCACGGGCCGGAAGGCGATATTTCGGAACGGTCGACGGCGCCGGCCCCACGCGCAGGACATTGATCAGCCGGTGGCCGGGTGGCAACGGGAAGCGCTGCTGCAACGCCTCTGCGGCGGACGAAAGGTCTGCGAGCACCGCCATGGGCCAGCCTGCGAAACCGAACCGCGTGAAGCTCAGCCAGAATCGATAAAAAGCCCGCCCCCAAGCAATCGGGCTTTCGCTCTCCGGCCGATGGAACAGGAGGCAGGCTGTGGCGGTCATCGTCTTCTCAGCTTCGGCGACAAGAGCGCGGCCGAGGCCCAGCCGGTCGGCAATATCGAAAAGCGGCGAAGCGAGCACATGCTCCGCCAGGGCGCCTTCCAGCCGCCCCATCTGCAGCGCGGCAAGATTGAGCCCATCGAAGGCATAGGCCGGATGGGTTGGAGAAAGCCGCATCCACGCCACGAGTTCATCGCGGAACGATTTTTCGCGCATGATCGACAGACTTGCGCGGTCGTTAAGTGCGGCAATGAAGGCGAGATCCTCGTGGCCGCTGGCGCGCTTTACATCAGCCGTCTCAGCCACCCAGTGCTCAAGGCGTGTGATCTGTTCGGGCGCCGCGGGCAAGAAGCGGGCACGCCATGTGAAGCGTTTGGTGGTCCAGCCGGCAAGCTCCGTCGCTTTCGCCGTGCCCGCAAGGGTCAGCCGCGCGGCCAATCGGTAGCCGGGCCTCCAATTGAGTATATTGTCCGTCCAGAGATCTTCGATGGCCACACCGATCCCGCACGCGGCGAGCGCCATCACCATGCCCTCGAGCGCCGCTCCACAGGAAAGGCCCATGTCGCGACCGGTCGGATCGCCGATGCTGAGGTGCCGGGAGAGGTCGGCAGCAAGCAGAATGCATCCGCCCCCGTCCAGCATCCAGCGGGCCGGCTGGGTGTTGTGGACGGAGGGGGCGAAGTTAGCCTCAGCCGCCAGGTCGACGAGCATGGCGGTGTCAATGCGGTTCATAATGTCTTTCCGAAGAGATGCAGACGATGCAGAGGCCTTGCGCCGGCTTTTTCTGCCTGCCTCAGGCTCGCCGCATTGACGTCCGCGATCCAGGTGCCGCCGGCCGTCTCGTAGCCGGCGCGGCGCATTTCTGTGAGCACATTGGCGAGCAGGAGTGGATTGAGGCCGCGCCCCTGATGCTCCGGTTTCACACCCTGGAATATGATCACGGCACGTCGGCGCTTGAGGCGGTGCCTGAGCAGATGCCAGGGCGCACTCAACCCGAGCCGCGAGCCCATCGCCTTCAGCATCGGATTGACGTCAGGTATGGCAATCACCGCGCCGGCTGGCGCGCCGTCTTTCTCCGCCACCGCCGAGATGCGTGGATCCATGATCCACTTCATCTCCTTGGCCTGAAAGTCGTATTCCGCACGGCTGACGGGCACGAACATCGGATTGTCGGCGAAGCTCTCGTTGAGGATCAGCCGGGAATCCTCCAATCTCCGTTCGAGCGTTGCTCGCCGGATCGGTGAGAAACGGAAGCCGTCGTCGAAAAGCGCGCGCATCTGGTCGCTGGCGAGCAGGCCATCGACCGCCACGGTGCGGACGTCGATTTCGAAGGTGGTCATCGGGAAGCAGGGGGCGTATCCCCGTTTCTCCAGCAGGCGGGGCAGATGCGGTGGCCCCCAGATTTGATCCGTATAGGGCGCGTTCTCAAAACCGCCGGTCATGACGCCGGCTTGCTGCATGGCAGTCAGGTTGAAGTTTCCGAGGATTTCCCCAAAGCCCTTCGCACGCGCCCAATCCTCTGCCCGCTCCAACAGGGCGGCCGCGACGCGCTCGTCGTCGGCACAGTCGAAGTAGCCGAAATAGCCGCGATCGAGGCCAAACTTCGCGTTCGATGCGCGGTGCACGTGGGCTGTTATGCGCCCGCGCACGGCCCCGCCTTCATGGGCCGTGAAGATGGCGAAGTCTTCTGCCGTATCGAAGAGAGGGTTCTTTTCAGCTGAAAGGAAACGCCTGAGGTCGCTGAACATCGGCGAGACGTAGGGCGTGCGTGCACCGTAGATCTGAAAGGGCGCGGTGAAGAAGGCGTCGATATCCCCCTCGCGGATCTTAATCATGGAGCGAGTTCCTCTCGGAGATCAGCATGGCCATGCGCTGGACGACCTTCAACTCGGTCTCCGCACCCGGCGTGGCCGTGACGGAGGGCATGTTGAGCGCAATCAGCCGGAACGGCCGGTTCGACACCAGCATGACGTGGGTCGCCTCATATTTTTCGAGCAGCCAGGCAAGCTGCTCGGCGTCCGATTGGGAAAGGCTGCCCGTTTCGGCAGTGCGCATCAACGGCCGGGTGGCAAAGAGCGCCTTGATCACCGGCAAGTCGAGGTCTGAGAGTTCATCTTCGCCAAGCAAAAGTGCGCCATCCACCAAAGGATGGTTCTGCAGTTCCTTGAGAAAGCCGAGCGTGTCGTCGATGCGGTCTTCGGCCAAATGCCGGATCAAGCTCTGGCGCCTTTGTTCGGTGCGCAGGCTGAGACTGTCTTTCCAGATCACGCCAAGCAAGGCGGCGCTGAGGATGACGCTGGTCGCCCGCACCAGTGCTGCCGGTTCGAGCTCGTTTTCGAAGCCGATGACAAGGGCTGCAAGCAGAGCGACCGAAAGCAGAATAGCGAAGGAGACGACGGTGTCACGATGCATGACTGCGCGCTGGCCAAGGCTGATCAGCAGCCAGCACAGGAACAGGATCGCCACCCCGCCGAGCCGCACCGGCTGGTCGATGTAGGCCGAGCGGAAATCGGTGACGAGGAGCGGCAGGATCAGAAGCAGCGAGAGGGCCACGCGGTCGACCGCCTGGTTCTCTGCCTTCGACAGGCTCGCCCGGTCGCGCGTTACCGTCATGTGCCCGGCAAGAGCGAAGGTGACGAGTTGATAGACGAACAGCAGCGCGACACGCCAGGGCTCGGCGATCGATGCCGGAAGGAAGGCGAGAACAAAGAAGGTGCCGGCACCCCCGGCTGCGATCCATTTCGTCGTCCTCGGTGCATGGCGGCGCAACAGGCCCTCGGCGAGGAGAACTGTCGAGAGTGGAACGAGGCCTGCAGTTATGATCGTTGCGGCTTTGAAGATGAAGAGGTCCGTCCACCATGCGAGCACCCGGCTCGCCATCAGTGCCGCCAGCACCTGCAATCCAAAAAGGAAGCGGCGGTTCAGCGGGCTTTCCGTATCGAAGCTACGGATGGTGCCGATCAGCACAAGGAGGCCGCCAAGCGCCGCCAGCGAAACGAAACTATCGGCAACGAGCGGCGTGGTCATGGCACTGCCGGAGCCGCAAGGCGCATCAGGTAGCGACGTACCAGCGGACGCAGCAGCGCCGCGACGATCGCATTGCGGGGCCGTTCGATGCGCCCGGCGTGGAGGTTGAAGAACCAGCCGCGGCAATCGGCGGACTGTGGGCGACCGAGGACCACGTGGATCGCCTCGTACGCCATCAATGTGCCGGTGGAGATCACCATTGGCGCAAAGGACATGCGACTGCGGGTGCCGGCAATCACTTCGCCGGCGAGCGAAAGATCGACATGGTGGCGTGACGACGAATGGACCATCACGTATTCTGCCTCGCGCAGGAAAGCTTCCGCCCGCTGGTCGGCCGTAAGCGCGTTCCAGGCGGTTCCGGCGGTCGGATAACCGAGCCGCTCTTCCGGCATCGGATCTTGCGATCGCGTGACGTAGACGGAAGGCAAGGGAGACGCATAGGCGTCGATCACCGTCCGGCCGAGTTTTCGCGAGACGCGATAGAGCAGGAGGCTGGCGCCGAGATCGTCCGTCCCGTTGATGACGACGTCCGCGCCGGCAATGAGCGTCTCGGCATGATCGGTCCAATCCGGGCCGAAGACGGTCACGTCCAATTCGGGATTGATCTTTAGGCAGAGGTCTCGGGTCGCTTCTGCTTTGGGCGTGCCAATAGTGTCGGCAAAACAGAAGACCTGGCGATTGAGGTTCGACAGCTCGAAGCGGTCGATATCGGCGAGAATGAGACGGCCGATGCCGGCCCGCGCCAGCGCCTGGATGCAGGCGCCGCCCATGCCGCCGGTTCCGCAGACGAAGACGGTCGCCAGTCTCAAGCGTCGTTGCTCCGCCTCCGTGACGAAGCCGATGTTGCGCGTGGTGAAGGCCTCATAGGAGAAAACGCTGCTCATTGGTTTGAAGGCCTCAATATGCCCCACTGCCGACGGCTGTCCGCCCAATGCAAAGCCGGCAGAGCCAGCCTTTGGACGAGGATGACGAGACTTGCGACGGCAAGACGACCGAGCGCGTTGCGCGGCACGCTTTCCATGAGGTAACGCTGCGCCGCGTTGAGGTCGAGCTGTCCGATCTGAAGCAGGTCGTCGCCGCGATCGTAGTCGAGTTCGGCTGCGCAGAAGTCGTTGTACTCGGCCTTCCGGTGCTTCGGCGCCGCCGCGAAGGTCTTTTTCAGGTTGTCGGAACCGCCCGTATAGGCATTGGTGATCACGAAGCGATCACCGTCGAAACCGGCATCAGGACCGACGCCGAAGACATGACGATGGGAGCCCATGATCGCCGTGGCGATCAGTTGCTGATGCAACGATCGGCGCGCGCCGCGCGTGGGCGCTGGGAAGACGCCACTGAAGGTCTCGGCCACCATGCCGGCCACGGCTGGCACCTGGGTGACATTTGAAATCCAGAGCGGACGAAGCTGGTTGCGCAGGAAAAGAAGAAAGCAGGTGAGGCCGTAGAGCACCCAGGAAAGCCCCTGGCTGCGAACTGCGGGATCGATCATCACCAGCCCCAGGTGGAGAACGTCGACGGGTTTGCCCGAGAGAGAGACCTGGATGACCGGCAAGGCGTTGAAGGCGACCGGCTCACCGTCGGAAACCCGATAGACGACCGTCACGATCGTCCGGGCGAGGGCGTCTTCACGCTCGGAGAAGACGCCGTAGTCCAGCTCTCCATCGGCAACCGATCGCTGCGCGACCTTTCGCAGATCGTGCCGCAGTCTGGCCACTTCCCGCTCGCTCATCCACAGCCCGGGAGCTTCCACGATCCTCGCGCGGAAATCTGGTGAAGTCTTGAATGAGAGGTCGAGGCGCTTCTTCAGCACGACCGATATCAGGTTGTACAATGGCCCGGCCCGGCAGCTTCAATTCTAGAATGGAGGTTTGTGCAAGCTTGGGTCGCATCTTCGCGGGAGAGAGCAAACATTTGGTTTAATTTTGGCCGAGAGCAAGCGCCAACGGTTTGGTATCAGGCGGTGATGCCGTGATTGTCCTCGCCGACTCCTCTTTTTCTCACAAGAAGCGCAGATCGTCATAAGACGAGCGCCGTGCGTTCAGATGAACGCACAAAAGTACGCTCCAGCACTTTGATTCTAGAGCATCTTTTCGCTTCTAGTGCTTCCACTTGAAAGCGGGAGCTCTAGTCGAGCATGACCATGTGAGCGGTCAGTTGTTCCTCGAAGAATTTCGAAAAGGTCGCGATGCGCGGCGGTAGGGCCTGGTAGGGCGGATAATAGAGCGTCAGCCAAAGGTCCGGTGGCGACCAGCCACGCAGGACGTGGACGAGCCGGCCACTGCGAATATGCTCGGCGATATGGAAGCCCGGCAGCATCGCCACGCCCGCGCCGTCTGCGGCCATGTCGGCCAGGACCTCGCCATTGTTGGCGCTGAATGCCCTTCCGGCGACGATGGTGATGCTTGAGCCTCCGTCCGAAAGCAGCCAGTTCTCACGTCGGCTTTCGCCGCTATAGGCGAGACAATCGTCCGGTGTCAGTTCGCTCGGGTGTTCCATCTCAGCGAACCGACTACCTGGCGCGGCCACCAGAATCCTCGGGACCACCTTGATCTTGCGCCATATCGTAAACTTGTCCGAAGGGGCCGACGAAATGCGGATCGCGAGATCGTAATCGTCATCAACGATGTCGACCAGGCCGTCCGACAGCGAGATCTCGAAGCACATCTTCGGGTAGAGCTCCCGGAAGCCTGAGAGGATCGGCGGCAGCACTGTCTTGCCGAGCCAAGTCGGCGCGCTGATCCTCAGTCGCCCCTGGTCAGCCTTGTGGGCGTTCTTGACATCACGCCGCGCGTTTTCGAGCGTCTCGACCGCTGGCTGAATCTGGGCGGCAAAAACGGCGCCGTCCGTCGTCAGCGATACCTGGCGGGTCGTGCGAACAAACAACTGGACCCCGAGATCATCTTCAAGCGCGGCAATGGCCCGCGTGACGGCAGCGGGCGTCATATCGAGCTCGCGGGCAACCTGAGCGAAGTTGCGCTTCTCGGCGGCCATCAGGAAAATTTTCAGGGCTTTATGATCGTTCATCTCTATTGTTTCAAAAATCGCAACTCACTCGAAAGAAATATTGCAATTCTGCGACGTAATCAACCCGAGTACATCTCTTCGCATCGACGGACAAGTCAACGAAGAAAGGCACGGGCCATGATCAAGGATATCAAGGGACTGCATCACGTCACCTCCATGGCGTCGGATGCGCAGCAGAACAACAGGTTTTTCACCGACACGCTAGGCCTTCGCCGCGTGAAGAAGACGGTCAATTTCGATGATCCGAGTGTGTATCACCTTTATTATGGCGATGAGAACGGTACGCCTGGTACGGTCATGACGTACTTTCCGTTCCCGCACATGATGATCGGGCGGCCGGGCGTCGGCGAAGTCGGCGAGACCCAGTTCTCCATTCCAAAGGGGGCGCTGGCCTTCTGGAAGGACCGCCTCATTGCTCAAGGTGTGGGTGGTATTCAGACCGACACGGTCTTTGGTGCCAATCGCCTGCGTTTCACGGGCCCCGATGGTGATGGCCTCGCCCTGGTCGAAGCGGCCGACGACGTCCGCGCCCCCTGGCTTGCCGAGGGCATTTCCGAGGCCAACGCCATCCGCGGCTTCAGCGGCGCCCGCTTCAACCTTCACGACACGGCGGCGACCGAAGAACTCCTCCGTTTCATGGGCTATGAGCGTTCTGAAATCGAAGGGGACGTCACGCGGTTCATCATTCCCGGCGGCAACGGTGCAGACACGATCGACCTGGCGGCGCTCCCGAAGACACCATTTGCCCGCCAGGGGGCTGGTTCGGTCCATCACATCGCCTTTGCGGTCGAGAACCGTGAAAAGCAGCTCGAAGTGCGCAAGGCACTGATGGACACCGGGTACCAGGTAAGCCCTGTTATCGATCGCGACTATTTCTGGGCGATCTACTTCCGGACACCGGGCGGGATCCTGTTCGAGATCGCAACGAACGAACCCGGCTTCGACCGCGACGAGGATACCGCCCATCTCGGCGAGGCGCTGAAGCTGCCGAACCGATACGAGCCTTTCCGCAACAAGATCGAGGCAAATCTGGTTCCGCTCGCTGCATAGGACCGGCGCCTAATCGGTGCCATTCGCAAGCAGCGCGTCCACCCTGGAAAACGCATCGGCCCGAACCCGGCTAAGCGATGCGATAGGCAAAGCCACTCTGGGTCAACCGCTCGGAGTGGCAGCTACACCAATCAAGGATCACCGTCATGAAACTCTATCTCCTGTCACTCGGCGCCGGACTTCTTGTCGGCATTGTCTACAGCCTCCTCAATGTCCGCTCGCCGGCACCGCCGGTTATCGCCCTGGTCGGTCTTCTTGGAATTCTCGTCGGCGAACAGATCGTTCCTTTTGCCAAAACTCTGTGGGGCAAGGAGCCGGCGGTGATTTCCTGGATCAACCAGATCAAACCCCACATGTTCGGTCACATGCCGAAGGGAGAAAACCGGAGCGATGTCGCCGCAGCCCAGCGGGTTCGGATCAAGTCTGATAGCTGAGCCCGCGTCGAGAGCCTTTCCGCGTCCAGTACGGCAAGATCGTCGAACACAGGGACCCGATCGAGGCTATTCCTGCCCAATCGAAATGGCAGAGCCGGAACGGCAAGTTCTGAAGCCCCTTCGACACCGAGAGATTGCAACCTTGCTGCTAAACGGTGAAACATTGGCAGGGCCGACCCGACAGGCCCTGTCGACCTCTGGAGAACGATCATGAGCGGAACCAGGCTTTTCTCGCCCTTCGAAATGGGATCGCTTCATCTGCGAAACCGCATCGTCATCGCGCCAATGTGCCAATATTCGGCCACGGACGGGCAGATGACCGATTGGCATCTTATCCATCTCGGTAATCTGGCCCTGTCGGGTGCGGCTGTGCTCACCATCGAGGCGACCGCGGTCCTGCCGGAGGGCCGTATTTCCTATGGCGATGTCGGGCTTTATTCGGATGCCTGCGAGCGCGCGATGGGCGGGGTTCTGGACGGGGTGCGACGGTGGTCCGACATGCCCATCGCCATCCAGCTTGGTCATGCCGGACGGAAAGCTTCCAGCGAAGTCCCATGGAAAGGCGGCCGCCAGATCAACCCGAAGGACGAAGGCGGCTGGAAAACCGTCGCACCGAGCCCTGTCCCTTTCCACGATGATTATGACCATCCGGTGGCGCTCGATCGCGCCGGCCTTGCGCAGGTCCGCTCGGCCTTCGCCGATGCCGCCAGGCGCGCCGCCGCTCTCGGGCTGGACGCTGTCCAAATTCACGGAGCCCACGGCTATCTCCTGCATCAGTTCCTGTCGCCCCTCTCCAACCGTCGCACAGACGACTATGGTGGAACGCTGGAAAACCGCATGCGCTTCCCCCTTGAAGTCTTCGAGGCCGTTCGCGCGGCATTTCCGGCGGACCGGCCGGTGACGATGCGGGTCTCGGCGACCGACTGGGCGCAGAACGGCTGGGATATCGAGCAAACCATCACCTTTTGCCAGGCGCTTGAAGCACGTGGCTGCTCGGCTATTCATGTCTCGTCGGGCGGCCTTGCGTCCCATCAGCAAATTGCGATCGGCCCAAGCTATCAGGTACCCTTTGCGCGCGCCGTCAAAGAGAATGTGGCGATACCGGTCATCGCCGTCGGCCTCATCACCGAGTTCGAACAGGCCGAAGCAATCCTGACGACGGGCGATGCCGACCTCATCGCGATTGCCCGCGCCATTCTCTACGATCCCCGCTGGCCCTGGCATGCCGCCGCGCATTTCGGCGAGCGGGTGTGGGCGCCCGATCAGTATCTGCGATCGCAACCCCGACAACTCCGTCATCTCTTCGACCGCTAGGCAGACGTAGGGGCGGGCCCGCCCGCCATACCGACTTCGGATCGCGCCCTTTTTCTTTTCGACGCTGACCGCGACGTAGAAAGAAGACCGTCTCCTGCGGCAGGAGACGGTCTCAGCGGGCCGGGGCGGCCCGAGGCTTCGGGGAGGGGATACCGAAGCCGGGACTGGAAGATGCTGTCTGCCCCCTGAAGCGAGGCGATGGTTGAAAGGTAGACCTGCGCGGTGTGCCACGTAACTACACTTAGGTATCGGTGCGCCTGGACAAGAAGCTTGTTTTGTCCGGCGAAAACCGCGGAGCGCAAACGGATCGTCGCCTCCTATCCATCAGTTTCTGCAACAGGCCGTTTGAAGCCCGGCCGGAGAAGGGAAAGCGTCCCATGAACCAATCCGAAAACAATGTGGTTATCGAGCGCCCGGAGTTGCGCCGCTTCGAACTGGCGGTCGACGGGGGCATCGCCGCCGTCTACTACCGTCAGGAGGATGGGCGCCTAGTGTTGATCCATACGGAGGTTCCTGAGGAATTGTCCGGCCGCGGGATCGGGTCGCGGCTGGTGACCGGCGTTTTCGACCTCGTGAGAGCGAGCCACCGGAAAGTCGTCATCCGCTGCCCGTTCGTGGCCGCCTGGTACGCTCGCCATCTGGACTATGGCGACGTCGTCGACGGTTGACCGGCGCGACCGACCGTCAAAGCTTGGCGTCACCGCGCGCCGCATCAAGACCGACGGGTCCGCCGCCTGCGGCAGCGAGGTAGAGGAACACGAAACAGAAGATGATGGCGGCCGTACCGCCGTTCTGAGCCGGATAGAAACCCTGCGGCGCATGGCGCAGGAAATAGGCCGACGACATGACGCCCGAGAGAATGAAGGCCGAAAGCCGGCTTTTGAAGCCGACCAGCAGCGTGAAGCCGAGGACGAGTTCGAATAATCCGGCAATCCAGGGCAGGGAGCCGACGGGCGGTCCGCCGCCGTCGCTTGCGGGAAAGCCGATGACCTTCTGCGTTCCGTAGCTGAAGAGGACGAGGGCGGAGACGATGCGCAAAAGGCTGAGCAGATAAGGGGCCAGCTGGTTGGACAAAGCGTGCATGCGTGTTTCCTTTACATGCGACCCGGTGAGGTCAATGTGGACGTGATCTGAAACATTCAAAATAATGACCGGCTTCATGCGAAGCCGGTCTTATTGTGGGTCTGGGTGTTGTGCGGTGGGCAGATCGCCCCGTTATTTTGCCGGGTTGGGGCCGATCGTCTTGCCGTGGCGGATGCGTTCGTCACCCTTGTGAACCATGGTGACGGCGTAATCGATGCCCATGCCGTAGGCGCCGGAGTGTTCCTTCACCACCGAGGTGACGGCATTGTAGGTTTCCTTGCGGGCCCAGTCGCGCTGCCATTCGAGCAGAACCTGCTGCCAGGTCACCGGGATGACGCCGGCCTGGACCATGCGGTCCATGGCGTATTTGTGCGCATCGACCGACGTGCCGCCCGAGGCGTCGGCAACCATGTAGATCTCGTAGTCGGTGTCATGCATGCACGAGAGCGCGAAGGTGGTGTTGCAGACTTCGGTCCACAGCCCGGAGACGACGATTTTCTTGCGGCCGTTGGCGGCATTTTTGGCCAGCGCATCGCGGACGTTCTGATCGTCCCAGGAATTCATCGAGGTGCGTTCGAGAATGTCGTTTTCCGGGAAGACGGCGAGCAGTTCGGGATAGGTGTGGCCGGAGAAGGACCCGGTTTCGACGGTGGTGATGGTCGTTGGAATGTTGAAGACCTTTGCGGCCTTGGCGAGACCGACGACGTTGTTCTTCAGCACCTGCCGATCGATCGACTGAACG